>NZ_JADPJR010000003.1:0-654 GCF_023073535.1 Bradyrhizobium sp. 179
CCGTCGCCCTTCTTCTTCGCCGTCGTGGTGACGTCGAACAGATCGTAGCGCGAGTTCTTCTCGAGCTGGGCGAACGCCAGCGTCTTGCTGCCGTCGATGATCCCTGGCACGTGCGCGGCCTTCTGCGCGTCGCTGCCGGCATGGCGCAGGAAGCCGCCGCCGATCACCACCGTGGCGAGATAAGGCTCGAGCACCAGCGCCTTGCCGAGCGCTTCCATCACGATCATGGTCTCGACGCCGCCGCCACCGAAGCCGCCATCGGTCTCTGCGAAGGGCAGGCCGAGCAGGCCCTGCTCAGCGAGCTTGAGCCAGACGGTTTTGCTCCAGCCGCCCTTCTCTTTCATATACTTCTTGCGGCTCTCGAAATCGTAGGAATCGGTCAAGAGGCCGTCGATGCTTTCCTTGAGAAGCCGCTGCTCCTCGGACAGGTCAAAATCCATGTTGCTTGGTTCCTCGTACCCGGAATTTATGCTTCGTCATTCCGGGACACGCGCGGTAGCGCGTGGACCCGGAATCCAGAGTTGTGGCGCGAGATTCCGGGTTCGCGCTGACGCGCGCCCCGGAATGACGCTAAAGCCCCAGCACCGCCTTGGCGATGATGTTGCGCTGGATCTCGTTGGAGCCGCCGTAGATCGAGACCTTGCGGTTGTTGAA
>NZ_JADPJR010000033.1:0-123212 GCF_023073535.1 Bradyrhizobium sp. 179
CCGCCGCTCGGCCATCGAGATGTCGGCGCGCATTCGGCTGCGCCCGATCCTGATGACCACGGCCGCGATGGTGACGGGTCTGATCCCGCTCCTGACCGCGACCGGCGCCGGCGCGGCCAGCCGCTTCTCGATCGGCCTCGTGGTCGTCGCGGGCATGTCGATCGGCACGCTGTTCACGCTGTTCGTGCTGCCGGCGGTCTACGTGGTGCTGGCGACCGACCATCGCGCGGCCGCCGATTCGGAGCGGAACAAGCAGGTCAACGAGCTCGATCTTGGCTCCAAGGCCTTGCGGCCGACCTGAGGCGGGTTCAATCGAAGCCGAAAAGCGGCAATGGCAATCGCTGTTGCCGCTTTTTTGTTATGCCGTGCTAGTCTCCCGCCGGGTGTCGTTGTGCCCCGGCACGGACATCATGATGAGGCGCCGCGAATTCCTGGGCGGGCTCGGTTCTGTCACGCTGCGGCGGCCGTTTGCGGCAGCAGCGCAGGCGGGCAAGGTCTATCGGCTCGCGACAGTGACGCCGAACGCCCCGGCCACCGAAACCAGCCCGGCGGGCCAAATCCTGATCAAGGTGTTGGGCCAGCGCGGTTTCGTCCTCGGTCAAAACCTGACCTTCGAGCCGCGCGGGGCGATGAGCGATGTCGCAAAGCTTCCCGGGCTGGTTGCCGAACTGAAGACGCACCACGCTGATGCCATCGTGATCATCGCTAGCCGACCGCAATGGCTGCCAAAGCGGCGGGCATTCCCACCGTGACGGCCAGCGGTCGCTTCCGTCCTTGAACGGGGAAGCGTGGTTGGGCGTACATTGCTCGATGGCAAGACGGTCCACGTCCCGGATGTGCAGGCCGACCCCGAATTTGCGCCCTCGTCCGCGCGAAGGCGTTCTAACCCACGTACGATGCTTGGGGTGCCTCTGCTCCGAGAGGGGCTTACCGATTGGGGTGTTCGTCCTGCCGATCAGGAAGTCGGCAGTGAGATACCGATAGCGAAACCGCCTGGAATAATTTGGCCAGCACGGTGCCGCGCTTGAGCGCCGAATAGACGCCCATCAGGATGCCGAAAACCATTGCAAATACGGTCGCCCAGATCGCAAGTTCCAGTGTTGCAGGCATACGCTCCATAAATAGCGCCGAGACCGGCTGGCGGAACTGATAGGAGACGCCGAACTTGAACTGCGCGGCATTGCCGAAATAGCGCATGGACTGCACTGGAACGGGGTCATCGAGACCGAGCGATTTGCGCACGGCTTCGCGTTCGGCCGCCGACGTATCGATCGAGACGATCTGGTTGACGGGGTCGCCGGCGAAGCGGAACGTCGAGAACGCGATGATGCCGACGGCGAACATGACGCCGATGGCCTGAACGGCGCGGCGAAGAGTGAAAGCGAGCATTCCTTCCACCTTCCTGGGTGTGTGTCTGGCTGACGTCTTTGTCAGCCGGAAAAGGAAAGGTCCCGGAAGCCTGACGCTGCCGGGACCCTGGGTTCAACTGGCGCTATTCCTGCTTGGTCGCCCAGTGGAACATGACGAGGTTGTCCGCGTGCTGCGGCAGGTTGACCTTTTTCGATACGCCCCAGGCCAGCGCCTGCTGGTGCAGGGGGATGTAGGCCCAGTCCTTGATGCTGATCTCATACGCCTGCTTGATCAGTTGATTGCGTTTGGCGGTGTCGGTTTCGACCAGCACCTTGTGATGGCGTCGAACTCCTTGCAATGGCCACCAAGATTGGCCTCGCCACGCGAGGATTTCGCATCGTCACGGCACCCCATGTGTCATTCAGCACATTGTGGGAATCCATCGTGCTCGGCGTCCAGCCCAGCATGAAGAACGAGGTCTGGTAGCCACCTTGCTTCAGCACCTTGGCGAAGTACTGCGCCTTGGGGCTGTGCCAGCAGATTGATTTTGACGCCGATGCGGGCAAGCATGCCGACCACGGCCTGGCAGATCGCGGCATTGTTGACATAGCGATCGTTCGGACAATCCATGGTGACCTCGAAGCCGTCGGGGTAGCCGGCCTCGGTCAGGAGCTTCTTGGCGCCGTCCAGATCGAATTTCGGCGGCGTAAAATCCTTGGACCGTGCGAACAGCTCCGGCGCGATCATCAACGCGGACGGCGTCGACAACCCTCGCATCACGCGCGTTGATCAGCTCGACGTCGAGCGCCTTGTAGAAGGCTTCGCGGACCTTAACGTCCTTAAAGGGATTCCTGCCCTTGATGTTGGAGTAGAGCAGCTCGTCGCGGGTCTGATCGAAGCCGATGAAGATGGTGCGCAGCTCCGGGGCCTTCAGCACCTGGGCATTTGGGCTGGAATCGACGCGGGAGATGTCCTGGATCGGCACCGGGTCGATGACGTCGACCTCGCCCGAGAGCAACGCGGCGACACGGGTCGCGTCGGAGGCGATCGGGGTGAAGATGATCTCCTTCAGGTTACCTTCCATCTTGCCCCAGTAATTGGGGTTGGCCTTGAACACCTTCTTCACGCCGGGCTGATGTTCGATGATGAACGGACCGGTACCATTCTCGTGTAGCGAGGCGTAGCTCGGCGAGGTCGCGGACACCGGCGTCGGCTCGACGGCCTTGTTCTCCTCCGCCCATTATTTTTTGTCCAGAATGTACCAGACATCCCATGCCGAATTCAGGATGGGATTGGGCGAGGGTAGGATGAAATCGACAGTGTACGCCGCATCGAGGTGGCGCGGACACCGCACACTTCCCGGCCGTGAAGGAGCTTGCGAGCTTCGACTTCGAGGCGCAGCCGTCGATCGATCCAAAGCAGATCCGTGACCTGGCCGCGTCACGATAGATCACCGACGGCGAGAACGTACTGCTGCTCGGGCCGCGCGGCGTCGGTAAGACGCACCTGTCCATTGCACTCGGGCGAGAGGCAATCCTGGTCGGGTATACGGTGCAGGTCACCACGGTGACGACGCTGGTCGCTGGCCTCGCCAAGGCGCACTGCGAGCGACGCCTGGACGAGAAACTGCTCGCGTTGTCGAAGCCAAAGCTGCTGATCGTCGTCGAACTCGGTTACCTGCCGCTGGAGCCCGAGGCGGCGCATCTGTTCTTCCAGCTAGTTAGGTTAGCCGCCGCTACGAAACCGGCGCCATGCTGATCACGTCGAACCGCAGCGTTGCCGAATGGGGCACCCTGTTCGTCGATCGCGTGGTCGCCACCGCCATCCTCGACCGGCTCTTGCACCACAGCCACGTGCCGAACATCCGCGGCGACAGCTACCGGCTCCGCGCCAAGCGAAAGAGCGCCCGCTGACGGCCCTCCGGTCGGCTCCGCCTCCCTCCGCCCGTCACCGGCGGAGCCAACCTTCAATCGACATCATGAACGCGAGGGTGGGGGCAGTTCTGCATGACGCAAAGGGGGCAGTTCCGAATGGCGTTTGACAGGCGCGCCGCATCGACACAGTCCCAACGAGCGCTGAATTCACCGATCCGGCCCGTCATATTCCGCCCAACAATCGGTCGTCTCGTACACCCTCACGCTCGAGAGTTGCACAAGGCGCGGTTTCGCGTGCTGCCAGATCCAGATGGCGATATTTTCCACCGTCTGATTTTCCCAGTCCCGGGACTTCATTCAGGCAATGGTGATCGAGTCTTTAGAAAGAAGGCCGAACGCTTCTTCCATGTTGAAGAAATCCATTACGAACCCGGTGCGCGGATCGACGGGCCCGTTCAGCACGATCTCGACGCGATAGGAATGACCGTGCGTCCGATGACACGATGTGTCTGCGGGACGTTTGGAAATCGGTGCGCTGCCTCGAACTTAAATACCTGAGATATCTTCATCTGATGCCGGGACGTGGGATTGCACGCTGATTCGACATTTCCGATGAGCGAGGCATTACGCGACGGCTTGCCGCATAGGGTCGACGGCGTCAGGGCCGTCTCGTGGGCCGAAGCAGAAATCGCCCGAGCTCCCTCTCATCGAACCGCCGGCATAGCTTCCGGCTGCGGCTACACGAATTTTGAGTTCGTGTCCGCGGGTGATGGCCAGCGCGGCGCGATTTGCTGACGCAAATCCAATTACCACGCCGGCCGGGACCAGCAGCCTGCCGTGGATCGTCGCCGAACCACAACTGTGGTTCTGGGCACGTTCCTTCCGTGTGCCATGCAGACGATGGAGCGTCTACTACAAGATCCGGTAGATGCCAAAGCCAACTTGTCGCCCTAGGGTCCGGCCGCGTTCCCCGCCGATCATCATCGAGGAAAAGAAATGAACGAAACCCATGAGAAGTCAACAAAGGGCAGAACGGCACAATATGACTGGCAGAACCTGGGTGGCTACCCACGAACACCTCAATCAGGATCCTCGTTGTTCTGACTTAAGAGCCGCAGAAGGCTACGATTGGCGAGAGGCATATGCCTAGGGGAAAATCGACCAACGCAAAAATCAGCTTGTGAAACGTCAAATGGATCCACGCGATCACGGCGATCGATGGGCGCAGATAAACTTATGTACCACTGTGCAAGAGCAGCTCCGGCGAGGGTTGCGCTGAGTACGCGATCAGCGAATTTGGAAAAGCTCGCGACACGTTCATCCATGAATGAGCCGGATACAGAATTCGCGCTCGAGAGCGAGCGAAATTTGATGCCACAGAAGAAACAGCACATCGATCTATCGGACCCGAATCTCTCAAGCCTTATCCTGCGGCTCGCCATTCCATCTGTTGTTGGGTTATCGATCCATGCGTTACAGCAGGTCGTCAATGCGATCTTTGTTGGCGCACTTGGCGCGCAGGCGATCGCAGCTGTGAGCATGACCTTGCCGATCATGGTCCTGCTCGCGGCAGCCGGACAGGGGATCGGTGTTGGAACGGCGTCCTTCATATCTCGTCATCTGGGCGCTCGTGAGTACCTAGAGGCGAGTCGAGGCGCAAGTACAGCTCTCGCGCTCACCGCTCCGACTGGTATCATAGTTACCGTCGCTCTGCTTCCAAGTCTGCCAGCGATATTCGCAACCTTCGGAGCGACTCCAACCATCATGCCCGTGGCGCTCGACTACGCGGGAACGCTTTTGTTCGGGAACACCCTGATGCTTCTAAACATCGTCAGCGGATTCATTGTCAGAGCCGAAGGCGATACGCGATTCAGCATGTGGGCAATGCTTACCGGGTTTCTACTGAACGCTGTGCTTGACCCCGTCTTCATATTCTTGTTTGACCTTGGTGTGCGTGGCGCAGCCCTCGCCACGCTGGTATCGCAGATCGCTGCTATCGGACTCTATATCGCGTATTTTACGAAGCTTGGCGGGACAGTTCTCGTCAGGATATCTCATATGTCATTGCGAGCAGATCGCATCAGACAGCTCGTGTCGGTGGGCGCGCCAGCGACAATGACGAGTATCTTATCGGCACTTGCGGTTATGCTCTTGTACGGAGCTGCTGCACCGTTCGGCGATGATTCCATCGCCGCAGTTGGAATAGCTGTGCGAATCTTGATGGTCGGCGCACTGCCTATCACCGGGTTCTGCATAGGCGCTCAAGCTGTCCTGGGTTTCGCTTGGGGCGCACGCGACTATGTTCGTATTCTGAAGGCTGCGAAGTTCATGCTCTTCGTGACGGTCGCATTCTCCATCGCGTATTCTGCGGCCGTTGTGGTTTTTGCAAGGCCTTTGGTGACCCTATTTAGCGATAACGAGAATGTCGCGGAAATAGCCGTCTCGTCCTGCATCGTGTTTCATCTCTTCTTTGGACTGTTTGGGGTTCAGAGTTTCGTGACGGCAATGCTCCAGGCGTTTGGGAGAGCACGCCTCAGTGCAACTGTGGCCCTGGCGAGGCAGGGCTATCTCTTCATACCGGCCGTACTGTTATTCCCGGTGGTTGCGGGTTTCGATGGACTGTTAGCTAGTCAAGCAATCGCTGAGCTGGGCGCCGGAATGATCGCTCTGTTCGTCATGTTCCACCAGTTCGGTGAGCTCAGACGAGCGCTCCAGCACCGTGGTTCAAAAGCGATCGGGATAGCGGGTTGGCCTTAGAACGGATGTCATCGAGCCCAGAGCATTGGGCGCAAGCCTCCTGACAAGCTCGCGGCAAGATGCGCTGCCAGTGGGCACGGATTTTGCGGGCTCGCGGGCGTGCGATCGGCACGGTCCTTTCCATCGGTGCTCCTCGCACTCGCGGATCGCACCGGCTCGCCTAGCGGACGGATCGGGCAGTTCGGCGAGCGATAGCCGATGTGCTCCCGCTCGCCAGGCGGGGTGCCTTTTTGCGAGCTCGGTTGGCGGGACGGCAAGGGTTCTACGCGCGAAAGGCTCGGCTTTAGCAGAGTGGGTGGTTTCTGCGCTTATGCAGGTTTGTCTCTTAACCCGGGTCTTTGGAGCTGACTTGAATGCCGCCGCTATGGGTCGACACTTCGCAGGATGCTCTTGAATTTTCGCCTGCCACGATTCGCTGTTGGGCCGTCGTGGCCGCCTCGGTCAATCTCGCTTTCATCGCATTGGTCATATTTTTGGCGTGACCGCGAGACGCAATCTTGCTGATTGGATTAGTTGTCTCGCCCACATCTGAAACGCGCAACACGCACTAGGGAGCTCGGTGCTCTGAAGCACAAGCAGTCCGATGTTTCATATCCAGCCTCATGAGCTATCGTGACTATCTACACTGGGCCAGTGTTTGAGATGGCCGTAAGGCAATTCGAACTGATCGCGAATTATCTGGGGATACCAGACGACGTCAGACCCGCCTGCCGATGCCCGAAGCGATCTGTCACGGTGTCGTGCCCAATTCACCGTGATGACGGCACAACGGCGGTTTTTGAAGGCTCTCGGGTGCAGCACCTTACACTTGGCCCTACTAAGGGGCACCAGATTCGGGCCAACCGTCGACCTTGGCGAAGTTGCAGCGCTTGCGATCTGGATGAGCTGGAAGTGTGCCCTGGTCGGATTGCCATATGGCGGCGCCAAGGGCGGAATTAACGTCGACCCTTCTAGCTTGTCGAACCGTGAGCTTCAGACTCTGTCGCGCCGGTATATGCGTATATGCTGGAAATGATCCCGTTTCCCGAAGACCATCGCACTGCGATTGGTAATGATGACGGGACCAACGCAAACCTCGTGCCGAAGAGAGTTCGAGGCTCTGCAGGCACTCCGTAAGGTGTGTAGCGTCAAGTTGCTGACATTTGCTCGAGACTGACAGTCTGCGCTGCTATCGTCCGACAGGACGTTGCGCTTCGAACAGTTGTCCCATCGCCCCTCAGTACGCGGAACGCGCGTTAATGTAGGGCATTCAACTCCGCATCGTTCAGCGCGGTGATCGAGGAAGCGCTGCTCGGCGTCATCTGTCCCGGGGCGATCGCCGCTACAATCGCGGCCGCCAAGATCAGGTGCGTGATGCTCTCCGCCGACGTCATCCAGCCGTGCGCCAACTGGTGCTGATCGCCAGCGACGATCTCATTGCTGGCCTCCTCAATCGCAATGGCCTCAACACCGGCAACGGCAATCGCGTACCCGCGAGCGCGCCACATCAATGCGCTCAAACAACCACATCCCGGTGTTTAAGCCCGCCGATGGCGGAGTAGTGTGGTCGCCGCCGGGCCGTGTCCCCGTTGGTCTGCTTCACCGGCAGATCGACATTGTACTCGTGGGGCCAGCAAAGCGCCTGTCGCGCGCCGCCCAGTTCCTCGACCTTGTCGAACACATCTTGATCGCTTCCTGGACACGCCGATCCGGGTCTTTCACATAGCGGTCGCCGGCCTTCATGAAGCCGACGGGCGCTGCCACAACCAACTCGCCCGCGGCGCGCCTTCTATTAGCGTGCCGAGAGCGAGGGCTGGCGCAACAGATCCGGTTCGTACTCGTTGAGGCTGCCCTTGAGCCCGAGCAGCAGGCGGTCGTTTCCATGCGTCGATGCGTAGATGGTCTCGGTATCAACCACGCGGCACATCTCGATGAGTTGCTGCCAATCCCGACTGAAGATCGTCATCGAGCGCGTGCAGGATTGCGAGCGAAGCGCGAGACCTCGAGGGCGCAAACCGCACCAACTTACCAAGGAAAACTGCGCTCAGGAGAGGCCCTTGCGGCACCCGCTGAGCTGTGCGTCATAAACGGAACGCTGCCATTGTAGCTCAGCGCTCGCTTGCAGGCAGCAGACCGATCAGCGCTTTAGCCTCGGACTTCAGAACTACAATCGCAGCCTTCCGAGCATCTGCATCAAAGCGCGTCCGAATGGCGGAGACCGAGAGGGCGCCGCGCAATTGGCCATGAACGTCGATCACAGGCACAGCTGCGGCCGCGACCTCAGGATCCCGCTCGCCGATCGAGACGTAGGAGCCACGATCTCTGACCTTCTTTCCATCGGCTGATGCAGAATCGCGGTAGGCGGTAAGAACACGGCCGGCAGCGCCGCGGTCAATCGGCAATCGCTGACCCTCTTCGAGGTGATGCCGGACCGAACGCGGAGAATTGACGCGATAAAGGCAGATGCGCTCGTCGCCGTCCGCGATGTAGAAGGATGCGGTCTCTCCGGTTGCCTCGACCAGACGATGGAGCGAGGGTCTGATCAGGTCACCGAGGTCGAGCCCGCGCTGATAGAGCGCCCCAAGGCGCCATAGCTCCGGTCCGGGTCGAAATAGCCGGTCCGTACCCCGCACCAGGAAGCCATCCGCCTCCAGAGATGCGGCAAGGCGAAGGACTGTGCTCTTGTACAGGTCAGTCGCATCCGCAATCTCCGTCAGCGTCATCGCGGCGCGCTCCGGGTCGAACGCCTTAAGGATTGCCAGTGCCCGCGCGACCGCATCAACCCCTGTTCTTACCATCGATACCTCTGGTTCTGCTGTGCAGAACCAATAGTCAGAATGACGCCAGGAGTCCACCCAGTTAGCGCGAGGGCCATTCTGCACATCAGAATACCGATTGACTCCTCGTGAGAACGCGAGCTACTCGGTTCCAGGTGCCAGAACAAGTTCTATGGAGCGAAACAATGGGGCGGCCGGGACTTGCCGTGGACTTGCACGAAGTCATGATTCGCTTTGGCGACTTCACGGCCGTCAAAAGCATGAACCTCCAGGTGGCCGAGACTGAATTCGTTGCAGTGGTGGGGCCGACCGGCTGCGGAAAATCCACCATTCTCAACACTGTCACCGGACTGCTGAAGCCCGCCGCCGGCGACGTTCGCATTTTCGGCAAGTCTCTTACGGGCCTGAACGGTCAGTCCGGCTACATGCTTCAACAGGAAGGGCTGCTGCCCTGGAAGACCGCCCAGGACAATGTCGGCCTCGGGCTCGTCTTTCAGGGCAGCTCGATCGCGAAAGCGCGCGAGCAGGCACGGCCCTGGCTCTCCAAGGTCGGATTGAAGGGATTCGAGGAGCGCTATCCGCATCAATTGTCCGGCGGCCAGCGCAAGCGCGTTGCGATGGCACAAACGCTGATCATGGAGCCCAAAATCGTTCTCATGGATGAGCCGTTCTCCGCGCTGGACGTTCACACACGCCGACTCATGCACCGCATCCTGCTTGACCTCTGGCAGGCGGACCGGCGCTCGCTCATCTTCATCACCCATGATCTCGATGAGGCGATCACGCTAGCGGACCGCGTCGTTGTGATGTCTGCCGGTCCCGCCAGCCGCATGGTTGCCGACGTCAGGATCACGCTGCCTCGTCCGCGCGATGTTTCTGCGCTGCAGACCACCGACGAATTCGTCGCGCTCTATCGTGAAATCTGGTCGCTGCTCGGCGCCGAAGTGGAGAAAAGCTATGTCACGCAGGGGTAGGGTCGCTCTCACGCAGTTCGCCATCCTCCTTGGCCTGATCCTGATCTGGGAATTGGGCGTGTGGGCCGGACTGATCGATCCCTTCTTCTTTCCGGCACCGTCGACACTTGTCGTAAGGATCGGGGAGTGGATATCGATGGCGGACTTTTGGACCGATATAGGCATAACATTGCTGGAGACGGTCCTGTCATTCCTGGCTGGCATCGGGATCGGCACAGCACTTGGTATCTGGCTGGGCTTAAGCCCGTTTGCTGCCGAAGTCGTTCAGCCCTTTATCAAGATGTTCAATGCAATCCCGCGGATCTTGCTTGGACCCATTTTCGTCATCTGGTTCGGATTGGGCCTCACCTCCAAGGTTGCGCTCGGCGTCACGCTGGTTCTATTCGTCGCATTCTTCAACACCTTCCAGGGCGTCCGCGAGGTCAATCCGGTCGTGCTGGCGAATGCCCGCCTGCTGCGTGCATCGAAGTCGTCCCTGCTACGGCACGTCTACCTGCCGTCCGCTACGACCTGGATTCTGTCGAGCCTGCGGGTGTCAGTCGGCATGGCCGTGATGGGAGCCGTGGTCGCCGAATATCTCGGCTCGTCCGCAGGATTGGGGCACTTAATTGCGCAGGCCGAAGGCGTCCTCGATGCGACCGGAGTGTTCGCAGGAATTGTCGTTCTCGCCGCCTTCGTCGTTGTCCTCGATGCCATCGTCGACTGCGCGGAAAAGCGGCTCCTGGTCTGGCGGCCGGCGCCTGCGCACGAAAGCTGATCGTACGCTCTCCCACCAATCATGGAGGTTCGCATGCACGTTTCCATAAGACTGACGCCGGTCGTGGCGCTGGCCGCATTCTCGGTCATTTTGGCGCATGCCACCGAGCCCGAGAAAACAAAATTGAAGATCGCCATGGGGTCACAGATCCTCAACTATATGCCTGTCGAACTTGGAGTGAAGCTTGGCTCCTTTAAGGAAGAAGGCCTTGACGTTGCCGTCGAGAACTTCCAGGCCGGTGGCTCAAAGGCTCTGCAGGCCCTGATCGGCGGCTCCGTCGACGGGACTATCGGCTTTTACGATCACACCATTCAGATGCAGGCGCAGGGTAAACAAATTTCCTGCGTGTTCCTGCTGAACGACATTCCCGGCGTCCTGCTCGGTGTCCGCAGCGACCTCGCCGACAAGGTCAGAACCGCCGCCGACCTGAAGGGTCTCAGGCTCGGGATCACGGCGCCGGGGTCATCGACGGAGACTATGGCGCGTTACTACATCAAGAAATCAGGATTGGGTCCACGCGATGTCAACGTCATTGCCGTCGGCAGCGGCGCACCGGGCATGGTGGCGCTTGAGGCCATGAACGTCGATGCCCTGGTCTATTTCGATCCCATCGCGACGCTTCTCGCGCGCAAGAAGAGCGCGACAGCGCTGTTCGATGCGCGCACGATCGAAGGCTCAAAGCAGGCCTTCGGCGGATCCTATCCGACCGCGTGTCTCTACCTTCAGCAGTCCTTCATCGATAAAAATCCCGAAACGGTCCAGCGCCTGGTCAACGCCTTGCTCAAAACTCACCGCTGGATCAACGCAACGCCGACGGAGCAGCTCGTCGATACGATTCCTCCTGGTTACAAGACTGACAATCGCGAGGTGAATATCGAAATCATGAACGCATCGAAAGCGCTCTTCTCGCGAACCGGGCAGATGGACATTGAGGCGGCCAAGGTCCCGCTGGCTGTCCTGAGCGACTCTGATCCAAAAATCGCTGCCGCAAAGATCGACTTGAACAAAACCTTCACCAATCGCTTCGCCGAACGCGCCGCTCAACAACTGAAATAGCTGCTCGCAGACCAAGCCCTCACCATCGGATCACCTAAGGAAGGCTTCTTCAGATGTCTCTGCCGCTCACCGGCATCCGCGTCCTGGACCTGTCGAACGTGTTAGCCGGTCCGTTCTGCGGTTATCATCTCGCGCGTCTTGGCGCGGAGGTCATCAAAGTCGAAAATCCGAACGGCGGCGACCTCGCGCGGCGCCTCGGCGCCGATCCGCAAAGGGCAGAGCGCCTGCAGGGCCTCTCTTTTGTCGCGGTGAACGCCGGCAAGCAATCCGTGGCGCTGGACTTGAAGTCGGAATCGGGCCGCGAGGTATTCTTGCGGCTCGTCAAGGAAGCAGATGTGGTGCTCGAAAACTTCCGGCCGAAGGTGATGGAACGGCTTAGCCTAGGCTTTGATGTGCTCAGCAGGCAGAACCCGCGTCTGGTGTACTGCGCGATCTCCGGCTTTGGGCAGAGCGGGCCGTGGTCCGCCCGTCCTGCCTATGACCAGATCGTTCAGGGTCTGTCTGGTGCCATGAGCGTCACTGGCGATATGGCCTCGGCTCCCCTGCGCACGGGCTTTCCGATCTCCGACACGATTGCGGGACTGACTGCTGCCTTTGCCATCGCCGCGGCTCTGGTCGACCAGCGGCATAGCGGCCGCGGTCGGTTCATTGACGTGTCCCTGCTCGAAGCCACCGTCGCAGCGATGGGATGGGTCGTCTCCAACCACCTGAACGCTGGCGTCGAGCCGCAACCCATCGGCAACGAGAACTTCACCGCGGCTCCCTCCGGCACGTTCCGCACCGCAACAGGCCTGCTGAACATTTCCGCCAACGAGCAGAAGCAGTACCAAGCCCTATGCGACCTGATTGGCCGACCGGACCTGAAGACGGATCCACGCTTTGCTGGGCGCGAGATGCGCAAGGTCAATCGCGCAGCGCTGAACACGGAGTTGAACAAGGCGTTGGGTTGCAAGCCCGCTGACGAATGGGAGACCCAAATGAATCTGGCTGGAGTCCCCGCAGGCTGCGTGCTGACGGTCTCGCAAGTTTTGCAGCAGCCACAGCTCCTCGAGCGCGGATTCGTCGAGACTTTGGCCCCAGAACAAGACGGTGCGCAGCCGTTACGAATCACGCGGCCGGGCTTCCGGCTGGATGAGGAGTTTTCGGTGCCTTCACCACCTGCGACGCTCGGAGCAGACACCGAGCGATGGTTGCAGCGGCTCGGCTATTCGTATGCGGAGGTCGAGCAACTGGTCTCAAGCCGGGCCGTCGGGACACCAAAGCAAGGAGGGGTTGATTTCCTGCCCGTCCGCGTGGCCGCGGACGGACCAATATCATGATATTCGACGGCTTGCGGCGGTTGGCAATCGGCAGGTTGAAGGGGCGGAACCGGAAATGAGCGAAGAAGAATTGCGACAGCAAGCGGCCCGTTGGTGGCGAACCTCCATCTGCGACATCGCGCCCGGTCGCATCGCCTATCGGGGTTACCCAATCGAAGATTTGATCGGCCGGATTTCCTTTCCCGCCATGATCTGGCTGATGTTGCGCGGCGATCTGCCGACGCCAGCGCAGGAGCGGCTGCTGCAAGCTGCGCTGGTCGCGTCCGTTGACCACGGTCCGCACGCGCCCTCCATCGCAATTGCGCAAATGGCGGTGAGCTGCGGGCTGCCCCTGAACGGTGCGATGGCCTCCGCGATCAATACACTCGATGACGTGCACGGCGGAGCAGGGGAGCAGGCGGTCGAACTCTACGAAGATGTGCTGCGGAGGCGCGATGGCCTAGAGATCGGCGAGGCCGCGGCCGCCGCAATCGACCATTTCACCGCAAGGCGCGGCAAATATCTGCCCGGCTTCGGCCACCGGTTTCATCCGGTCGACCCGCGCGCGGCACCGCTAATGGCGCTGGTGGATGACGCAGGTGCTGAGCGCAGTGTCAGCGGCGACTATGCCAAGGCCGCCCGCGCGATCGAGCGCGTGATGCAGCAGCGCAAGGGCAAACTCATCCCAGTGAACATTGATGGCGCGACCGCGGTCATTTATGGCGAGCTCGGCTTCGCGCCTCCGCTGGCGCGCGGCGTCTTCTGCCTGTCGCGCGCGGTCGGAATCCTGGCCCACGCCTGGGAACAGACCAGGCGCAAGGATCGTAACAAGGGACCGATGCCCAAGCAGTTTGGCTACAAATACGAGGGACAGCCGCGCCGCACGCTGGGAGGCGCGTCATGATGTATCTCGACAAGCCGCCTCAGCTGGTTGAGACCCGCGTGTTCTCGTCGATGCCGGCGGAATTTCGTCGCCCTGGTGTTTCCTCGAAATGGGCGGATGCCAACCGCGGGGGCCATCCGGTGGATTGTTTCATCGAGGGGCCGTCGTTCGCCAAGGCCGGGAATCTCTACGTCGTCGATATCCCGCGGCCGCATTTTTCCGGATTTCGCCCGGCGGCATCTGGTCTCTGATAATCGAATATGACGGCTGGCCGAATGGTCTGAAGATCGCACCTGATGGCCGGGAGCTGGTGGCCGATTAAATGAACGGCCCCATGGAGCTCGATCCGCAGCGGGATACTATCAGCCCGCTTCTGGGGCACCGCAATTCCGAGCCCTTCAGAGGCTGCAACGACCTGCATATCGCGACCAGCGGCGACATCTATTTCACCGATCAGGGGCAAACTGGATTGCGCGATCCGACCGGCCGGGTGTTCCGACTGTGTTCTCACGGCCGGCTCGATTGCCTGATTTCGAACGGGTCAAGCCCGAACGGGCTGGTGCTCAGTCCCGACGAGGCCGTGTTGCTCGTTGCAATGACGCGCGACAACAGCATCTGGCGCGTGCCGCTGATGCGTGACGGTGGGGTTGGGAAGGTGGGACGGTTCAGCCTATTCTTCGGGAACAGCGATCCTGACGGGCTGACGATGCATCAAAAAGGGCGGCTCTTTGTCGCGCACGCCTCCCTAGGCCACGTCTTCGTCATGGCGCCGAACGGCGAAACGATCGCCCGCATCAAGTCCTGCGCTGGCGCGACCTGCACGAACCTCCTATTGGAGGCGGCAAACGGCACATTGCTCATTACGGAATCCTCTACCGGATCAGTGTTGATGGCTGATCTCGCTCACTTTCCTTGAACGTTCGCCAGCAGGAGTGACAAGGTGGTACCGAATCCTTTTACGCGACGGTCCACCGAATGAAGATGCAGGAAGGAGCCCGGTAGATGATTGGCTTGCCAGTTGCCGAGGCATTGTACTTGGCGACGAATGGATCGCATTTGTGTGCGGTGATCCGAAACCGGCGTCAGTAAGGTCGCATTGTGTGGGAAGCACGAAAGAACGACTCGGCCATCGTTTGTAAGGCTGGGGTCGGGCTTCGCCCCCCAACGGGTCGCCGCCGACCTGGCTCCGCGCCTTTTAGCCGGGCAGGTTTCGGCTCGCGGGTCCACGAGCCTTGAGAAGACCAAGGTATCGCTTCGCACCATGAAGAACGATTTGATCGCTGATACCCGCCAAGAAGGTCGAAGAGGTAATCCGCTCGCAGTAGGAGTAAGCACCGCATCAGCGTCGAGGTTCTCGATCATCCTCGGCCGCGACGCACTGTCATAGCCTCTTGCGCGCGCGCAATCCTTCAACCCGATATCCCCTCTCCTCGTAGAAACGACGTACCCGTTGTAAAGCTGGATAGCCATCCGGGGGCAACGCAACCTCAATCATCTGCCAGCCTCGGCGCTTCGCCTCCGAATGTACCGCGTCGAGCAGATGCCGACCGTGGTCAGAGCTTCGGAAGTCGCGAGAAATCCATAGCTCCTGAAGCACACCGTACGCTCCGGCTGCTCTCACGGCCTGTACGGCCGAGGTGGCAGCGACCCCTACAATCTGCCGGGTGGCTTGTTCCTCGACGACAAAAATGAAGCCTCTTCGGAATCCTGAATCAGGCGCAAAGCAGCCTGCTTCGCGCCTTCAAGGCTGAACTCTGGTCCGGGACCACCTAATTCAGAAAGTAGCTTTCCGACGGCTTCTGCGATCGCGTTCTCATCTCCTGGCACGCCTTTGCGCAAAGCCGTGCCCCGTGGGGCAGGCCTTGCGCTTCAGCGCCAACACGAACACCCGTTAGTTAGATGAGGATATCCATGCTTCAGAAGGATACAGAAAACGCAACTGAGAGCAACTATCAAGCTCGATAGGGAATAGGACGTCCGCACTCGCTATCAGCAACAGAGGTGAGGTAAGTGCAAGCTGTTGCCGTTCTCAGAATCGACTGCGGCTTGACCTGCTGCGAACTCATGATGGACTTCCTTCGATTGGAAAGGAAATCCACGAGACGGCACATTCGCGCGTGGGCAGGCCGGCCATGAAGATCAAACATCTCGTAAGAGTGATTTCCGATCATCACTCACGAGCGACTCGATTCAGTAGATCTTGCGGCATGGTAATTGCCGTGCCATAGGGCGCATCAGCTCCGCGCGTCCGAAGGTGAGATTCCCCACACTCGTGTGCGTCACTCGTACAAGGTTGCGCGAGGCGGGAGAGGTATCATACGCGTGCGCCCGACAAAATCGTCTGAACAACATCGCGAAAGATTTTGCACGCTAATGCACTATCTTAAGCTTACCTCGAAGAATCGAAAGATAATGGCAAGCACAGCTTGTTTACCTTCCCTCCTCGTTTAAGGGACCGTCACGGAACGGGAGTGGTTGCAATGGAGCATGGGCAGGCCGAACTAGTCGGAGGAAAACCTGTAATCTTCGGACAGCGTAAGGTGCGGCCGCGAGCGTGCGTGGCCGTCGGCAAGCGGCATCTGCGCGCCTTTCTTCGGGATGTGCTGGAGGATATGGGGTTTGTTATCAGCGAATGCGGGACTGCTGACGAGCTGTCGCACGTACTCGGCACGGACTTCCCTGATCTGATCCTGCTCGGCATTGGCTCGGATCGCATCGAGCCTGGACGATTGCTCGAGATACTCGTACGCGAAGGATTTGCAGGCGGAGTGCTGGCGTTCGGCGCCCGCGAGTCGATCATCATGACGGCAGTGCAGCAGGTCGGGGGCGAATATGGACTTGATATGCTGCCGCCGCTGAGGACGCCGTTTGCAGCCGAGACGCTGCGCGATCGGGTCGCCATGCTCTTGCCCAGAGAGCCGGCGCCCCGTCCCGCGGTCCATGTCGGGGAAGCCTTACACGCTGGCTGGCTTGAGCTCTGGTATGAGCCGAAGTTTGACGCGTGTACCCTCGGCCGCCGCGGCGCCGAGGCGCTTGTGCAAATGCGGCACCCGACCTGGGGCGTTGTTCCACCGGCCTATTTCATCGCGGAGGCTCACGATCCGCATTTCAGGGAGTTGTCGCAGTTCGTGATCGACCGCGCGATCAAAGATTGGCAGTATCTTCTGGAGCAGCAAACTTCGATCGATCTCTCCATCAATCTCCCGGCAGCATTCCTGATTGACCCGCAAGCGGTACGCGATCTCTGTCAGCGCATGCCCTCGCACCCCGCTTTCGGCGGCTTGACGATTGAAATCGATAGCGAGGAAGCGATCCAGAACCTAGATCTCCTGATCGAGGTCGCACGTGAGGTTCGCTTTCACAACATTGGCCTTGCAATCGACAATGTCGGCGCCAATTGGCCGCAGCTGATGGGGATGGAAAAATTCCCGTTCATGAAATTAAAAGTGGACCGGCAGTACGTCGCCGGTTGCGGAAATGGACCCCTGAAGCGAACGGTGTGCCGCCATATCGTCGATCTAGCCAAAGAGTACAGCGTGCGCACCGTCGCCGCAGGTGTGGAGAGCCACGCCGACCTGATCGCTGTGACCGAACTCGGATTCGACCTTGCGCAGGGCCATCTGTTCGGAAAGGCCATGCCGCTGAAGCAATTTGCA
Organism: Bradyrhizobium sp. 179; assembly: GCF_023073535.1. Classification (NCBI taxonomy): domain Bacteria; kingdom Pseudomonadati; phylum Pseudomonadota; class Alphaproteobacteria; order Hyphomicrobiales; family Nitrobacteraceae; genus Bradyrhizobium; species Bradyrhizobium sp. 179. The sequence continues at coordinate 17,362 of NZ_JADPJR010000033.1, forward strand.
CAGTCATCTTTCAGCCCTGTTCCACTTCGTCCAAAATAGTTGCATGAGGAGTGGCTGAGCAGAGCCAGGCAAAGCGTACCAGCGCTCGCCCGCGCCGCCATGCCTACTCGGCACCAGGCATGCGGCTGACTGCAATTAAATCGGTCACTTTGCAAAGCCAGTAACGCTTCTCCCGGCGGAACTTCATTTCCCTCCGAAGCGATGCCGAAAGTTATTGTAGCACAAACCCCTTTTATCAGGCCTCCAGCGAGTCAATCCGCGGAGTTAACGTTGCAGCCGTGAGCGAGGCTTGCACAAAACCTCCAGTCAGGGCGTGTGACCGGAGGTTTGCCGAGATCCGGTGTAGACGTGCGTCGGCTCGCGGCTTTTAGTCGCGCGGTTTCGGAATGGTCGAGCGTCGCTTGGCCCCGCGCTGCCATGCAAGACAAACGACGGAAGCGCCCAGCGGTCGAGTCGCGACTGACTCTCGGAGTAGGGCCTGAGGGCTCGCATAGCTTGAAATTGAAGTGGCCCGTTGCTGTCGCAGATGCAACATGGTCTCAGACCCGGGACAGCACCCCTGGGCAAATTGACCATCATTGAGCGCGTCTGTCCTTGGCACGGCATTTGAAAGGGATCGCCAATGGCATCGCTCGCCTAAGGAGTCGGAAGGCATGGCTTACAAGATCGTCGCTTCGCAATGCACCGTTTGTGGGGCATGTGAGTTCGAGTGTCCCAACGCGGCGATCAGCCTCAAGCGCGACATTTACGTTATCGATGCCAAAAAGTGTACGGAGTGCGAGGGCCATTCCGACACGCCGCAATGCGCGGTGGTCTGTCCGGTGCCTGACACCTGTGTCCAGTCTAAGACAGCATAAGCAGCCCGCGTCCAGAAGGCTTCACCGCTCGATTTTGCGAACGAAGTAATAGATGTCGCGCTTGAGAAGGCCGCCGACCGCGTGGGGCGCATCGAGGTCGATCAACATCGTTATGAGTTTAAGGCGCTGATCGACTCCGAGAAACCATCGAAGGGCTCTGTCAGAGAACACCGTCAAATTTGTCTCGAATAAGGACAAAGCCGCCTCGATGCTCCAGTCGCCGCGTTGGGGCTTATCGTCGCTGGCTGAGGAGACGAGGCGAGGTGGACGGGCGTCGACATCCCAAGATCGACTTGCAGGATATCTAAAGCTACGTCACGGCCGAAGCCGAAGAGACGGTCTCCACGCGCGACGAGATCGGTCCGGAGATCTTGAAGACATACGAGAAGCTCGGCATCCGCGCACCATGCACGAGTGCATGGAGCCTAGGGTCATAGCAGATCCCCGCCGCCCGCGCTCTCGCCGCTTACTCCAGTTTCGCAAGTCAGCGTGCATCCTGAGGTCCGGAACTGTTCCCGCGATGTCACGCATGCCAACGTCCAGGCTGCACTACTCGCCAGCGGCGACGGAAACAACGAAGGCGCGCCAAAGTCGCTCAGCACGTAAGTGCTTGGCGCACCGAGGAGATCATCTTGACCAACGCCACGGAGGCGATCGAGCTCGCGGCTCGTCGCGGGGTCCGCCGAACACAGGCAGTCCGACCTGATCATCCGTGCGATCCTGGAGCAATCCCGGCCTTGGCAATTCCTAAGGAGCCTCATGGCGCTGTGTTCAAGCGGATGTCGGCCGAGCATGATCGCAACTTCCTCACGGGCGAGTTCGAGAAGCTGCTGACGGAAAAGACCAGGCTTGTCGCGATCACGCAGATGTCGAAGCGCCCAGCGCGTTCGTTCTGCTCGCGTTAGCTCACGACTACGCCAAGAGGGTGTTGAGCGGACGCATTCATAAGCGGAGGCTTCACAGATCCACGCGTTTTTACCAGGCCGGGAGTAAGACCGTTGTGCCCTACCTGGTACAGCTGGCAATCGCTTGGGCAATATCGCGGCAACACTTAGTAGGTTGACGGATCGATCCTCGTGCGTCTAATGCCAGCCGTCGTGGTCTTCGGATTTCGTTTGATCCGGAGCTAAGAGGGAAGCCGGTGCAATGCCGGCGCTGCCCCCGCAACTGTAAGCGGCGAGCCGCTGTCCAACGAAGTCACTGAAGCCATGCGGCTTCGGGAAGGCCGGACAGCAGCGACGACCCGCGAGCCAGGAGACCTGCCTCGACAATATATCGTCCACGGGCGGGGTGTCCCGGTGTGCGCCAAGCAGCTGTCGCTCACGCGATATTCGCTGCATGCGTCCGCCATGGCCTTTGCCCCAATTATGGGGTCTGATCTATGTCTATTCTTTCGCTTCCCGTTGCCACATTGGGGACGTCACGCATCGGCCCACGACGCGAACTCAAGTTCGCGCTCGAGAGCTACTGGGCGGGAAACTCCAGCGAAGCCGAGCTCCTCGAGGCGGGGAGTGGACTTCGTGCCGCTAATTGGGCACGGCAGAAATCCTGCGGTGTGACGGTCATTCCTTCGAATGACTTCTCGCTCTACGACCAGGTGCTCGATACCAGCGTAATGGTCGGAGCCATTCCCGACGTCTACGGCTGGACCGAAGGTCCTGTGTCGCTCAAGACCTACTTCGCCATGGCACGTGGCGCTCAGGACGGTGATCACACTCAGCATGGGCCAGGCGTAGCCGCACAGGAAATGACGAAGTGGTTCGATACCAACTACCACTACATGGTGCCGGAATTTCACCAGGATCAGATCTTTAAGTATTCCTCTCGAAAGCCGATCGAGGAATATGAGGAGGCAAAAAGCCTCGGCTACCAAACGCGCCCCGTCCTAGTTGGCCCAGTCACTTTCCTGAAGCTCGGCAAAAGCGCAAATCCCGCATTCAATCCGCTGTCGCTGCTTGATAGGCTCCTCCCAGTCTATGTCGATGTGCTCCGCGAACTAGCCTCGTGCGGTGCTGAATGGGTTCAGCTCGACGAGCCATGCCTGGTGATGGACATCGACGAAGCGTCGCGGGCGGCTGTCCGCCGGGCCTATGCTCATTTCGCAAAGGTTGTGCCGGCCCTTAAAATCATGCTGGCCACTTATTTCGGCGCTATCGGCGACAATCTTGAAACAGCCCTTGCCTTGCCCGTTGCCGGGCTTCATGTCGATCTGGTTCGGGCACCCGACCAGTTGGACGCAATTGTCGCCACAGCCCGCAGAGATCTCGTGGTCTCGCTAGGCGTGGTTGATGGTCGCAACGTCTGGCGCTCCAATCTTGCGGCGCTGCTCGACCAACTTGCCCCTTTGGTCAAAAAGCTGGGCAGGGACCGTGTTCAGATTGCTCCTTCCTGCTCGCTGCTTCATGTTCCGATCGACATTGAGCTAGAGACCGATCTCGATCCCAATCTGAAGACGTGGCTGGCGTTCTCAGTTCAGAAGTTCAAGGAACTTTCGATATTGGGCAAAGCGCTGGCCGGCCATGCTGCCGAGGTGGCCGATGAACTTGCGCTTTCCGAGGACGCAGCCGTGACCCGCGAAACATCGCCCGAGATCCACAATGCGAATGTCGCCGGACGAATGGCCGCGATCGACGATAGCATGCGTCGCCGTCGCAGTGCGTTCACCCAGCGTGCCGACGTCCAGCGGGCCGCATTCGCATTGCCGATGTTTCCAACGACAACCATCGGGTCCTTCCCGCAAACGGTCGACGTCCGGAATGCGCGTGCGGCTCATGCGCGGGGAGCGCTGAATGACGCGCAGTACGAGCAGCTTCTGAAAGCGGAGACAGCCCGTACCGTGCAGTGGCAGGAAGATATCGGCCTGGACGTGCTCGTACACGGTGAGTTCGAGCGCAATGACATGGTTCAATACTTTGCCGAGCAGCTGTTGGGATTCGCTTTCACCAAGCACGGCTGGGTTCAGTCTTATGGGTCGCGGTACGTTCGTCCGCCTATCCTGTTCGGAGATGTCTCCCGGCCGAAGCCGATGACCGTTGAATGGTGGCGCTTCGCGCAGTCTCTGACTAAGAAACCCGTCAAGGCTATGCTGACCGGACCGGTGACGATCCTGAACTGGTCGTTTGTCCGCGACGACATCTCGCGGAGCGAGACATGCCGTCAGATCGCTCTTGCGATCCGAGATGAGGTGATCGATCTTGAGGCGGCTGGAGCGACCATGATCCAGATCGACGAGGCTGCGTTGCGGGAGGGATTGCCGCTACGCAAATCGCAGTGGAGGAACTATCTCGATTGGGCAGTGGACAGCTTCCGCGTTTGCTCGTCCGCTGTCGCCGACGGAACTCAGATCCATACCCACATGTGCTATTCCGAGTTCAACGAAATCATCGATGCGATCGCAGCAATGGATGCTGACGTCATTTCAATCGAGACGTCCCGTTCTAAGATGGAATTGCTCGAGGCCTTCAAGAGCTACAAATATCCCAATGAGATCGGGCCCGGCGTCTATGACATTCATTCACCGCGCATTCCCGCAGCGGCGGAAATCAAGCAGCTGATTGTGTTGGCGCGGCAGCGAGTTTCCGATCGGCAGCTCTGGATCAATCCCGACTGCGGACTGAAAACTCGAAGCTGGGAGGAGGTGCGTCCCGCGCTCGTCAATATGGTGGCCGCCGCACGCGAGTTGCGGGCTGAGCCATGATGGTGCGGAGCGTTTTGCAAACGCGTTTGTGAACAAGATGCACGCGCTTTGGGGGCTTACGATGTCCTTGCGAGCTCCCAAAGTTCCCAGCGCCTCGGAATGCCGGCGGGCGTCGGCGGAGGCGGTCGCATACAGCCGGCGACAAGCTCGATTCTCGACCCGACGGCCGACAGCATGCCGGCGACGTCCGATCAGGTCACATATTGCGACGTCATTAACGCTCCACGCGAAGCACAGCCCTACTTTTTCATTTATCCATCGCGTGGATGCGTCCCATCACAACAATCTATTTTACCGTCCTTACGGAACGTCATACGAAATTCGCCTCCTGGCACGCGCTCCGGGAAAGGTAATCGAGCGTTGTTGATGTTTGGGGGCGTGCCAAATGCTGCTGCGCGACGGCAAACTGCCGCTTGTGTTTCAGGGCACGGCAGCCAAACCGCTTGCGCGAAGGATCCCAGCTCGATCAAGGCACTGACGTCCCAACCGGACAGCGGGCGAGTGGTGGACAAGTCGTGAAGTTTCCGACAGGAGCGGAAGGCAAGCGGCTCCAGATTTCGCGCGGAGTGATATCCGTTTCTCCTTTTTTGACGGCGAATGCCCTCGCCGAAGTCGATCGCCGGTAAGTCCTCCCTACCGACGAAAGCTGGTGCGATGCATAAAGCAGCGTCGTTCCTGCGTGACTTTCGCCCGGCCTCCGGAGGAGGCCGGGCTTTTTTTGGTGCGCCAGGCATGGCGCGGACCGCGTGACTGGCGCGATTCGACCGGAGTAGTGTCCGGTCCTGACTTGGAGGTCAGAGTCCTTTCCTGGGCACCATCGCTCTTCTAAGAGCGTGAAATCCAAAGCAAATTAGCAAATTCAACGGCTTACCCGCTCCTCAGTGGTACAGAAGGGTGGTACAATGCCGTTGGCTATGTCGCGTCCGTGGAAGCATCCCAAAACTGGAATCTATCAGCTCCGGAAGGCCGTTCCGGAGGATTTGCGCAAGATCGTCGGCAAACGCGAGGAGATCCACATGGCGCAGTCGATGGGCTGCGAATTCACCGAGCTCGTCTCCGACAAGGGCGTGCTGACCAAGACGGGCGATAAGGTCATGCTAAAGGGACCCCTAGACCGCAAGAAAACGAAGAACCTCCACGAGGCTGCGCGCTGCGCTGCTGTCGCTCCCGATGAAGGCAGGCGCCTCGACAAGCTCTGTGCGGCTGCGAGGGACTTCACCAAGACGTTGGCGCCTTACGTGACAAGGCGACGGCGTGACGAAGACCCGCTTATCAAGCAGTTTCGAACCCACCTGAAGCTAGCCGATGGACGTCCTCATCCACACCGACGGCTAGAGCGCGTGCAGATCCGTTGGGCCGAGACTATCGGGCGGAGCTCGCCATGGCTCGACGTGCTCTTTGCCGCGGAATGCATGAGCGAGAGCGCTCGTGGGCTGAGGCTCAAGGATACCGAGAACTGGCCCCGTGCGGTGCGCGATGCATACACAAAGCTGTCAGCGGGGCATCGCCAGTCTTTTTTGCGATTAGACCAAGGATGGTCCACGCCTCGTCTTTACTAGGGTCACCTGACGCCGTTCCGTCGGAGAAAAGGAAGGCGCGGCGGCAAGGAGATCAGGGAGACGGTTTTGCGGTACGCGTTGCCACGCGTCTGTTGGCAAAAGCCAACCGAAGAGGCTTGCGTCAAATCCGTGCTGGCGTCGCATTACCCGGTCCCACTGAAACGCATCGTAGGTCCCCTCGAAAATCAGTTGCCGCACCTCGACGAAGGGCGGATCGTCGTGAGCACCGTCATCGAGCCACTTCTGCGCGCGTTGTTCCCATAGGCTGCCCTTGCGGTCGACACGCCCGATCGGCCGGGTTCCACTCAGCGTGGAACTGCACGACGACGCGACAGGACTCGTGCAGGTTCAGCCCCTCGCGCCCGACCTGGCTCTGCGCGATGAGCACCCATGGCGAAGCTCCGGGCCGATTGAACGCGGCTTGGAGATAGCGCCGCGTTTCCCAACGCGTCGCGCCCTGGAGCAATCGCGCATGGAAGCTCTGACGACCATCGTCGTCTTCAAGGAGCGCACGGAGCGCTTCCTGCCGGAGCACGGCCCGGTCTTGGTCCACGTCCTCGTCACCCAGCTCGCCTAGCAACGGTCGCAATCGCTCTTTAACGAATTCTTTGGTCAGCGCGTCGAAGCGCTCCTGGGTGACCCCGTCGGACGCCGACGTCGTCGCCAGGACGTCGTCGATGACAAAAGACGCGAGGTGGTCCTCAAGCGCTCGCTCCAACGCGCGATCGACTGGCGCGCCCCCTAGCTCCGTGAGATCGGTACGCCATGCGCTGACCGACTTCTTCGCGAGCTTGCGCACCTGCCGACGCAGGTGCTCGTAGGCCTTGTGGCTGTTGGCAAGCGCTCGGCGCATTTCGGGGCCATTGCCCGTGATAAGGTGGCGCTGGAACGCGCCCTCCCCGCGAAGGCGTTCGAGCTGGCGAAGCGCGATGCCGAGCAGCGAAGGATCAGCGTGAATGGCATGAGCGATCGGCATGCCTTTATCGGCCGCGCGAAGCGCATGGCGCACGTTGATTACGTCACGAAGGAGCCGCAATGGGCGCAGAAAAACGCCGAACACCAAGACTTTCTCGCGCTTTTCGATCGTCCAGTTCTCGATTTCCTTTACGGCTGCGAGGATGCGCGGGTGCTCGGCATCGGGGTCGAGTTCAGCGCCTGAAACCGGTGGAAGTCCTTCGAACACCCGCTCGCGACTGCCGCGGAGCCGTCGATACCAGTAAGCGGTGCGCGCGATTTTCCCGCGCGTGTGATCATCGACCACGCCAGGTTCGGGCACGCGGAGCGGTTCGCTCGTCTCCAGCAAGTCGATGCTGACATCCCCACGGCGAGGTAGCCATGTATCGAAAAGCGATAGAGGCCAACCCTCGCAGTGCCCTAGCACTTACGAATCTCGCCTCGCGCACAAGCTCGAGGATGCCGTAAGGGCGCGCAGTTACCTGGAGACAGCCATCGATGAAATGGAACCGGACAGCCCACACTACGCAGTTGCTTTGCATTTGATGGGCAACAGCTATGCCTATATCGAAAAGGATTACCTGAAGGAGATTGAATACCACAAAAAAGCGGTGACGCTTGCTCCTCGCAACGCCCTTTACCGGGACAATTTGATCCTAGCTCTTCTCTCGGCGGGACGCCCGATAGATGCCAGAAAGCTCTGGCGCGAAACTAAGCAGATCCCAAGCGCGCACCCACTTGTGAAGGATGAGCTCATTGCAGCGTTCTGCGACGAGACGCTAGATCCGCGCGAATATTTGGTAATTGTTGATAGCGTAGGGGAGTTCATAGGGGCACCGGGCAGACGTGTGTTGCTCAACCTCGCATGGCGACGCCGCTTGCAAGTCGAATCTGCTGAACAGCTCGACCTGCTGTCGAGTCTGGCCACGATGGCCAGTCAGGCCGGCGACGATCAATTGGCTCTCCAGGCTTGGCGGGAAGCAGCTCAGTTCGACGCCGAGGGCGTTCTAACCGTCAATGAAGCGGTCGCACTCGATCGTCTGGGAAGGACTTCGGAAGCTCTGACCATAATAGAGTCGAGAGCGCCGGCAGGCGATCGGTTTCACACAGTTCTTGGAAACATTCGGAATAATGCGGGGTTGCGAGCGGCCGCAATCGAAGCCTACAGGAAAGCGGTCGAGATCGAGCCGCCATTTGTCTTACCCTTCCTAAATGCGTTCCGATGCATAGGGGAGCTCCGCGACCCTTCATTGGCAAGACCCTTTGTTTCTGCGCTTATGGAAAGATGGGAGCCGTCGCCACGGCGCTCAATCCTGCTTGCTGAAGGACACTTGCTTGCGGGTCGGCCAGCTACCGCTGCTGATTTCGCATCGGAAGCTCTTGTTCGTGACGGGACCGTGATTCCGCCCGAAGACGTGCACTCGATGCTGTACGATCCCGATGACCCGTCGCTTTTTATTTTACCGAGCGCAGAAACACACAAGCTCTATGCCCTCGCATTACTGCAGTCAAAGCGTTTCCAGCAACTATCGGAACTAGTGAGCGCAGTGTTCTGTTGGCCACGCTGGGCCGACGGGGATTGGCGAATCCTGAATGCAGAAATCGCTCGAGCGGCTGGTCGCACGGGGGATATTCCCGCGCTTCTTGAAGGAATGGACCAGCAAATTCCAGCTCAGATTTCATTGGCGTTAGTAGCGATCGAGAACGACGATGCCGATGCTGCTGACCAGCTTGCGATGCAAGTGGCAGCTCGCTCCGACGCTAATGGTTATTCTCATCCGGAAGGGCGACCTGATGCCTTGGCATACGCGGTCATATCTTCAGTCGCCCGCTCGCGCGGCGAATTGCGGACGGCTCGCGAGAGCGGCCACGAAGCAGTGCGACGTGATCCATCTTGCGTTCTCGCGCGCGCCGTCTACGTCAACGCGTTGGTGGATCTGGGCGAAGACGATGAGGTAGAAGCCGTTCTGATCGACGCACTGCGACGCCGCCCGTCGGAGCCTCGGACACTTCGTCTGGCGGTCGAAACGCTCGTTGGTCTTTCGCGACTCGACAGAGCCGGCGAAGCGCTTGCCGGGCATCGGTCGGATCTTGCGGAGTAAAATAGCGAGGACCTGGGATATCGGCTCGGTGAGCTTATAGCGGCCGGTAAGTTGGCAGCCACCTCCCCTCCCGCATCGCAAACACACTCCGCCGAAACGGAGTGGCCCTGGATTCGGACACTGGCCTCTCCCCTTTCGGGATGGCTGGCCGGAGCTCATCACAGCCTCACGAACATAGCGCAGCTCAAGGTTGCGCTGGCCATGTTCACTTCAAAAGTAGCCGAAAAGCTTCTCGTGGACCGATTGTTAGTTCCATTCCGGGAGGTAAACGCGGGACGGCAGCTCGCGCCCGATGATCGGTTGCGAGATCTCGACGCTTTCCTTGCGGGCGGTCGTCGCCTTCATTGGGTGGGATCGTACGAATTCTTCGGTATGCGGCCAAGCCGTTCGCGTCCTCGGATCCGGATGTACTCAAGGCGTTCAGGACACAAATCCGCTCGGCCAACTGGCACGGACGAGACCTCCTTCAGAGCCGCAGCTTTGTCGATAGGCTCCAGAATCTTGCCGATGTAAGAAACGACAGCGCTCATGTGAATGAGCCAAGCGCGGATGAGGTCGCTCGCGCTATCTCCATTGTTGTTGACCAAGGCCGACCCGGAGACCTCTTCAGGGCGCTAGGGATCGAGATGCCGGAGCCCTCGGCTGCAACAGACTACTGATTGGATCGGATAGGATTGTGGCTATGCATCGACCAGATCCCTGTCCGTCGAGAGCGTGCGCGGCTTCCGCGTTGGGTTCGGGAGGTGCATCCCAACACTAACGAGGGCATGCGGTATGATCCTTGGGAGCTCGCGGCTTTGTGCAGAAGGAATTTCCGTAGCGCCTCGATCCGATGCAGGAGCGTCGTGCAAGAGAGTGCCGCACTCAGCGCAGGATCTGAATATCCTGAAGCTCTATGCTATCCGGTCCGATAAACCACTTCTCTTGAAGTAGCATCGGGTCGACGACCAACCCGATGCAATGCGGCTGATTGAAAAAAGCGCGTTGCGTTTTTCGGTCAGTGCCACTGAAGAAGACACCTAAATCGGGATGGCTATGGTACCAGCCGACAACCGTGGTTCCCTCTGCCAATTCCCGCGCGCGTTCCCAGACGTACCATGCGCAGAGAAACGCTGGTCCGATCGAAATCCTTGCTTCGGGCAAAGTTCGCGATTTCGATGATGATATCATCGTGGCGGCTCAATCCGTCATAAACCGTCCCGAGTAACAGCCCACCCATTTCAACGCGCCGCTCATGAAGGTGGTATCCCTCCGGTGGCGCCGGTGGCGGCCGCCTTGCCGAGTGACGCAGGGTGTTGAGAACTGTCCTTATGAACAGTGATAGGTGCAGTGACCACGTCGGGCGGCTTGAGGTCGTGGAGACGAGTCGGCGGCGTCGCCGGTCCGAGGACGAGAAGCTCAAGATCGTCCTGGAGAGCTCACAGGCGCCGCGCCAGGTTGCGGCGACGGCGCGGCGACATGGCAAGCGGCAGCCGCGATTGCTATGTGATTGAGCCAAAGCTCTGGATGAATTCCTCCGAAATCTTGCCGCGAATCAATTCGAGTTCCGCCAACGCACTGGGCACCGTCGTCCATGGCGGCGAAGAGTGCCGACCATCGCCTCGGCGCCTCGCAGCAATATCTTCGTCCATCGCGCGGCGGTCTACGTCGACGATCAGGTGAGGGGCTTCAAAATAGATCAACCTGCGACCGAGGCGCCTCAGGCGCTGATCCTCGAAACCCTCAACCAGGCGGAGCCGCTCATCCCAACTGCGCGAATGAAACTGCCTGCATAGTTCGCGATCGGCGTCGGAGAAAAAGCCGGCACCGTAGATCTGCAATTCGACGTGCTCGGAAGCCGGATAGACCACCTCGGAGGCTGCAGCGGCGTTAGTTAGCCGCTCCATGAAATCCGCATCGGCCCTGACCAGCGAAGCCGTCCGCATGAGTTCCTCTTCGGAGGTATCCCTGAATAGCGGTCGTTCGATGTCCCATAACGGATAAAGCAGTGGGGAGCCGTTGACCTTAAGCCGCCGGATGGGCCGAGGCTCGACCTTCAAGCGTTCCGCGAGAGCCTGTTCCTCGAGATTTCTCAATGCTTCGATGTCTCCGGCCAGATCGAGGCAATAGTGAACGTTGCGGTCGCGCGGGCTAATGCCCACCCGGGTCAGGAAATGCATGATGCGCGAAGATCCGTAGAAATCGAAGTAAGCGAATGCGTCCTCATCTCTGACGAAATCAATGACAGACGTCTTTGACGAAAAGCGGAGGAACGTGGACCACAGTTCGGGTGCGCCACTTCGAACCAGCCGGCACAACTCAAGCATCGCCTCGACGTCGTGGACCGCGTCGTGAGCGCGACCGGCCTTAATTCCATTCGCGGCGGCAAGCGGACCGAGTTGGTAGACATCCGCGCCATCTGCGCCGACCCCCGGACGGATGACTGTCGGATGCAGAGTGCCCGCAGCCCGCATAAGATTGAGAACGTCGGCGCGTGCGTTACGATTGGTGTTGGTCAGAAACACCGGATGAAGGCACTGATAAAAGGCTTGGCGGAGAAATTCCTCGTCGAAGGATATCGAATTGAAGCCTAAAAAAATGGCGGGCGACCATGTTTCGAGAACGCGAGCTATTTCGCAGACCATACTGTAGTGGGTTTGCCGCGACATGTCCGACGCTTCCGCGAGCGACGTTCCTGTCAGATGTAGTGCTTTCGGGGAGGGAACGATGTGAGGCATCAGCCGGCATCTCGTTTCGAACTTCTCAGTTTCAACGAGATCGACGTCGGCTCTAACGGCCGCGAATTGAAGAATTTGATCGAAGCGCTTGTTCAGGCCGGTGGTCTCGACATCGTAGAAGACGAAAGCCACGCTGATTGCCGCCTAAATTTGCTCTAATCTGATCTGGAAGGCGGCGAGGCTCACTCTGAATCGCTGCGCGACGCGGATGAGATAATCATCGTCGTGAAGGTCGCCGGCCGATTCGGAAAGTACCTGGCGGACCAATCTGGCCGGCAAGAGCAATTCGGACGCGAACGCGTTGGCTTGAATTTCTAGGGGATCAATTCCTTGCGCGGATGTCGGATCGCGGGCGATGAAGTTCTTGCTCTTGTCAATCAAGACTGCTGTTTCTAGGTGGGACCGGTGAAGCACTATGTGGCCCAATTCATGCGCGATCGTGAAGCGTTGCCTGTTGGGATGATGCTTCGAGTTGACGCCTATAATGGGCTTGCCGTCGCGTAAAAACGCCATGCCGGACAGCTCGTCATCGAAGGGGCTGTACTCGATCCTGACGCCGAGAGCCTTCGCGAGCTTTTCCACTGGAACGGGTGGACTCTTCAGCCCGAGCTTGTCGACGAGCATTCGCGCTTGTTCCTTCGCGGACTCGTTCATTTTCCGCCTCCGGCCTTTCGTCGCACGTATTGCTCGATCTGTGCTTTCTGTTCTTCGCTGACTTCGCTGCCCACAATCCGCAGGGGGCCGCTCGTTTGTTCGAACGAGTAGCTCGCTGGGACAAGATCAACGATCGAGGCGACCCTCAACGCGGCCGCCAGTTTGTAGATCTGATGAAGCATAATCTTCTGGCGTCCACTTTCGATGTTCGCGAGTGACGCTCTGGTTAGGCCGATCTGGTCCGCCACTTCCGCTTGCTTCAGCCGCAACTTCTTTCTCCGCGCCGCTATGGCGGCGCCGACGACGCGGTAGATCTCCAAATCAGCCATGTGCGTGAGAGAATCGCAATTCGGGTCGGCCGTCAACGAAGCAAACATTTTTGTGCTTAATACAAACATTACAAAAAGTTAATATTTCAATCAAAAATTTTTGTGGCTCCTCTGATAGAGTTCCGGAATCGAAACCCGACTCACACCCGACATCAGGAGGATGGCAGTGGCGGCGAAAGCAACTCTCTTCAAGGTCGACAACGGCGACATGACCCTGTTCGAAACCGAGACGGGGAAACGCATCCTGTGCGACATAAACATCCGCCAGGCCGCCGACGGCACGGACGACGACACGCCTGACGTTGTCAAGCAGCTCCGGAACAAGCTCGATCGAGACGAAAAAGGCCGGCTGTTCGTCGACGCCTTCCTCAACACCCATCCGGACGCCGACCACATCAGGGGTCTGATCAAGCATTTCCATCTGGGTGATCCGTCCACGTGGGTGAAGGCCGACGACAAGATTATCATCCGCGAGATGTGGTCTTCGCCGATCGTGTTCCGCCGGGCGAGAGCAAAGGACGAAGATCACGTCCTGTGCGCGGATGCCGAGGCGTGGCGCGACGAGGCCCGCCGGCGCACCAACAAGTACAAGAAGGACCGAAGCGCCGTCGATGGGAATCGGATTCTTATCCTCGGCGAGGACGTCGATGGCAAGACCGACGATCTCGCCGACGTCTTGGTGAAGGTTGACGAGGTCTTCTCGAAGATCTGTGGCGTGCACGACACCTCCTTCGAGGCGCGCCTGCTGGCGCCGATGCCCGCCGACGACGAGGAGGAAGAGGAGCTTCTGACGAAGAACAATTCCAGCGTCATCACGCGGCTGGACCTGAAGGTCTCCAAGGTCACGCGTGGTCGCTTTCTTCTCGGCGGCGACGCCGAGGTCGCGATCTGGGACCGCATCTGGGAACGCAACAAGAAGTGGCCCGAGCGCCTTCAATACGACGTCTTGATCGCGCCGCATCATTGTTCCTGGCACAGCCTTTCCTACGATAGCTGGTCCGACAAGGGCGAAAAGGCCAAGGTCTCCGAACCCGCCCGCTGCGCCCTCGGCCAGCCGCTCGGCGGCGCGCTGATCGTGGCCAGCAGCAAGCCCATCAAGGACGACGAGAACGACCCGCCGTGTATCCGCGCAAAGCGCGAATATCTCGACATCCTCGACCCGGTGAAGGGCGAATTCAAATGCGTCGCCCACAGCCCGGGCGACGACCCGCTGATGATAGAGGTCTCCTCGGCCGGACCGCGCATCAAGCGCGCCGTCTTCGCGGTCAGTGTCGCAGCCGGTACCGGCATCGGCAGCCAGCCGCTCGCCCACGGATGAGCCGATGGCGGCGACTCCCGCGGTGTACGACATTCCGATACCGGTCCGCCGGGCTATGCGTCTCATCGAGGCGCATCCGTCCGTCGAACGGGTGACTGCCGACCACGACGCAGGTGCCGGCGTCACGCTGGCCGTCGTCGATATTCGGACCGAACTTCCAAACGCATGGCGAGCGGCAGGCGTCAGCCCGTCGGGCGTCCGCGAGTGCGAGCCGGTCTCTTTCCTCTTCACCGGGGGCTATCCGCTCGGCGCGCCGAAAATCCTGCTCCGGAGCGACTTCAACCGGAACCATCCCCACATCCAGCCCTCCCGAAGCGGCGGCCCGCCCGAGCCTTGTCTGGTGGCGGGGTCGCCGCGCGAGATACTGCGCGTCCGCGGAATTGGAGGGCTATTCGAGCAGCTCGTCGACTGGCTCGACAAGGCGGCGATGGCTCAACTAATCGACCCGCGGCAGGGCTGGGAGCCCGTGCGGCGGGACGGCATCGATGATGTGATTGTCGCCGACGCCGCCTGGCTCACCCGCCTGCCGACGCGCGACGGCGGCTGCTCGGTCTTTCCGGCGTGGTACTATTCGCACGGCGTGGGACCCGTCACCTACAGGATCGGTCTCTCCGAAGCGGCACCAGTGCCTCTGGGACAGAACATTGTCGGCGACTGGCGCTTCGTTTCCGTCGGCGACACGGGCTACCGCGGGAACACGCATGCCCTGGTCGCCTGGTCAGGCAAGCTTCCGACCGGACAGCCTTTCGTCGCGGGGCGCTATCTCCCCGAGACCGTCTCTTCAATCGACGAACTCCTAGCCAGAGCCGCCGAGCTCGGGTGCCGCGAATTCCTCGAGCCCAAGCTCGGCATTTTGCAAAGCCGGGTGTCGGCCGCCAAGCTGAGAAGGGAACAGCCGGTCGCGGTCCTGCTGCTGGCGAGACGTCCTTGCGATGTGATCGGCGCCGGCTCGCCGATCGAGATCTGTCCCTACGTGGTCGAACTGCGCGGCAACGATACGCTCGCGAATGGCAGCGGCAAGCTGGTCAGGACCGCCATGCATCGCGAGGAGGTGTCGCCGGAACTCCTGAGGCGCGCCGCCGGCGACGACGGAGAGGCGTCGCGGCCCTGGACGCTCGTCGGATGTGGAAGCATCGGATCGAAGATGGCGGTCCACATGGCAAGGTCGGGTCGGGCGCCGGCGGCCGTGGTCGACAACGGCGTCATGCAGCCACACAACTTCGCCCGCCACGGCCTCCTGCCTTCGGAAAACATGGTCGAGAGCTTCTGGGCGATCCCGAAGGCGTTCTACCTGGTGGAGGCGCTCGCGCCCTTCAAGCAGCGGGCGGTACCGCACGACGTGGACATCGTTGCGCATGCGTTCGACAACAAGTCGATCGCCGGGCTCGTCGCGCCGGGCAGTTTCGCAGTCGTCAACACGACCGGTTCGGCGAGCGTGCGCGAGGCGCTAGTGCTGCCGGGCGTTGCGGTCAACCGTCCACGGGCGATCGAAGCCTGCATGCTCGGGATAGGAAGCGTCGGCCTGATCTCGGTGGAGGGGCCTCAGGCCAACCCGTCGACGATCGATCTGATCTGCGAGGCGTACCGTTCGATCCACGCGGACCCGGATCTGAGGGGCGAAGTCTTCAATACGGAAGCCGAGGCCATCGCGATCGGACAGGGATGCTCCGCGATCACGATGCCGCTGTCCGACGGCCGGCTCTCGACGTTCGCCGCGCCCATGGCAGAGCACGTGCTCAAGCTGCAGCGCAACGGACTGCCTGGCGCTGGCGCGTTGCTGATTGGGCGCCTCGGCGCGGACGGCCTGAGCCAGAAGTGGATGCGCACGGAGGTCGCACCGCGCATCGTCGTCGGCGACGGAAGCGCGAGCGTCGTGCGCCTGAGCCCGGAGGTCGACGAGACCATCCGTCGGGAAGTCGCGGCGCGCCCAGGCTCCGAGACGGGCGGAATCCTGATCGGCCGCTTTTCGGACGTCGCCAACGTCTTCCACGTGATCGGGACGATGCCGGCACCGCCCGACAGCAAGTTCTCGCGCGACGAGTTTGTGCTCGGCACCGAAGGATTAAAGCCCATGCTGCGGCACCTCATCGAAGGGTCGGGCGGCGCCCTGTACGCGCTCGGCACCTGGCACAACCATCTCTTCCCGAGCGGACCGTCCGGACGCGACGTGAAGACCGCCGCAAAGCTCTCGATCAGTCAGTATTTCCCGCTGCTGATGCTGATCCACACGCCTACGGGCTACGTCCACTTCACCGCGGAGGCCCTGTGCCGCCGGTCCGGCATCGCCGGACAAGGAGGGTAGGAAATGAACAATCCTCTCGACGCCTACACAATGAAGGCGCGGCTCGTCCCGGCGGTCATCGCCGGCGCGCCTGCCTTCGCATTCGCCGCCATCTTCGTGTCGTGGGGCAGTCTCGGTGTCACGCATCTGATCGTCGCGACTGCGCTCACCGTGCTATTCGCGGCGTTCGCCGACATCGCGCGCCGGCGCGGCAAGGCGATCGAGCCGAAGCTGATTGAAAGGATGGGCGGACTGCCGACCACGACGACGCTTCGGCACCGCGACGACACCTACGACGATGACACTAGGGCCGGATTCCACGCGTTCATCGCAGCCAAGCTCGGCAAGCCGGCTCCCACGGCCTCGGAGGAGGCCGCCGATCCGGCCGCGGTAGACAGCTACTACGCCCGCGGCGCGACCTGGCTGCGCGAGAACACCCGCGACGCGAAGAAGTTCGACATCCTGCTCAACGAGAACATCAGCTACGGATTCCGCCGTAACCTGCTCGGTCTGAAACTGCCGGGATTCGTGCTGAACGCCTTGATCGTCGCTATCTGCCTCGCGATCTTCTGGCGCCGATGGCCGGTCGATCTGTCGAACACTTTCGACGCGAAGCTGCTCGCCGTCGTCGTGATCGCCGTGCTGCATGCGATTTATCTGGCGGTCTTCGTGACAGAAGCAGGCGTATTCGAAGGCGCGAAGACATATGCCCGCCAACTGCTGCTCTGTACGCAGTCGCCGCACCTCAGCGGAGCGCCGAAGCCGTGTTCGACGGCGGCCCGCATGCCGGCTCGCCGCGGCGGGGCGAAGACCGAAGCAAAGATCCAAGAGCAATGACCGAATGACCGGGAAAGTAGGACTGCTGTAGCCCATCGAAGAAGACGCAAACGGCAGACGATCTGCGGCGACGCCCTGACCTCCGCAAGAAGCAGATACAAAATGGTACGAAACGAAAGTCCATCATTGAAGAGAAATAAGCGCCTATTTAAAACGCAACTCCATTCGTCCGATTTGTAACACCCGATTTGAGGCTACTGCTCCCGTGTCCCTTCCAACCATAAACGCGATTCGCCGAAGCCTAGCTGATATCAAGGACGCTCTTTGTAGACAAGCCTTGGACGACCAATGTCGATATTGGTAACATCCCTCACGTGCCGATCCACAGACCAACAAAGGACGCGGCAGATGCGCCGCAATTCGAGTTGAACGCCCCCGCCCTCCGAATGGACGAAGCACCAGTTGACGACGAACCATCCATTATTTTCGAAATTCCGCCCGAAATCGACGAGCGCCAAATTCGCGAGGCGCTGGGCCGAACTGGCAGCGGTGATTTCGAGCGGATGAACGAGGTAACAGGAACGGATGCGCTTGGATGGTATTTCCCGTTCCACTGCCAGATGGCACAGCACGGGATTTACCTGTCAGCTAAGGGCATCCTCGAGCTTGCCGCTCATTGCTTCAACCGAAAATATTCGGAAGACCAAACGGAGGATCTTAGAAGGAAGCTTCAGTATGCCGCTCATGCGATTCTACGCCACGAAGCGTTTCATTTCGCGGCAGAATGCATGGCGGCCAATTGGGAGCTTGCAACCGGGGCAGCGTGTTACATTCGCGCAAGAACACAACTACGAGGATCCGCCGGATACATTGAGCAGGAAGAAGCACTAGCCAACGCCTACATGCTGCGCGGATTTCGCTGGGTCAGTTCGGTCACTGAGGGGGCACGCGCGACGCAGTCGTTGAAGTTGTACGTCAAGGGGCAGCCCAGTGGCTATAACCGGGGGCCAGACTATGTTCCGGCTCACCGCTATGAACTTGGCTGCAAGGAATTGGCCTTCGACTACCATCGGCAAATGGTTGTGCAGTGGTTTGCCCCCCGCGGGACATTTGACAGTGCCCTACTCTACCCCAATGCAAATCGGATAGATTGGCGTCGATGCCCCATTCTCCTCCTTGACGAAGGCGGCCTACTGACTGAGCTCGGCATCGTCACGCGATTTATCGGGACGGTGGCAGGTATTGCGGAAAGCTCATCATTCGCAAAGCAGCTTGCACGATTGGGATCGGGCTATTCCGACAAATGACGGGCGACGAAGGAGAAGCTAAGACACAGCACCTCCGCTCGCGGGCTTGACTCAAGCCGTGGAAGAAAGGCGGCAACGGATGCTTTTCAGTTCGCGTCGATCGAGACGTTCGTGCCCATCTTCGAAATGATGCAGCAACGCAAACCTGGTTGGCCGAGGACATAGGCAGGCATGACGCCATGGGGCATTAGCGAAATGCAAGCTCCGGCAAAACGAACAGGTGCTGGAAAGGGAGATGCTTTAGCTGGGCCGGAGATGGAACCACATCGCAGGGCACCTTACCAAAGGACACGCTTTTGACTTTGGTGTTGACGCGTGGTGAAACACCGAAGCTTGGTCCTCGCGCCGCATGCATAAGGTACGCTGTTCGAAGAATATCCTCGAACTGCTGCTTGGCTTTGGCATCTGACGCATCATATTCAACGACCGATGGAGCCCATTGACCGCCGGCGACATCGGACGTCGTGCCCCTCAATCGATCTGCATAAATTGCGACGTCGTGATTCTCGGCGCCAGCAGCGTTGCAGCGGTGAGACCCATGACACCCGCACCCAGGACAGCAATTTGCGCGCGCGTGCCGCTCGGGACGAGTGTTTGGACGAACTTGACAACGGCGTCCGCGCAGCCCCAGCTCATCGTGATGCCGGCGCCACCGTGACCATAGTTGTGAATGACATGTTTCGACCCGAAAGGCTGGATCTCCAGCCTGTAAGTGCCCCGGCGATACGGCCGGACCCCTGCCTTGAAAACACACCCCGGCGGAGTGCAGGTGAAATCGGGCGACGGAAGTACTGCGGCTGGGTTTGCTTGCATTGCTTGCTCCGCAAATGGCTTAAGATCGAAATCTGCCAAGACAGGGGGGATACTCTGCGGGAAACGGAAGATATTTGTCGGGTCAACCGCGCGCTTTACGCCTTCCAGGCGGGTGAGGTTCGGGCCCCAATAAGCAGTCGGCCAGTCCCGCAATTCGCTGTCGCAGTAGTTGATGTAGGCTTTGCCCGGGACGTGCGGCCGCATCCCGGCGTAGAACGCCGCCATGGCGCGAACCCGCCGCAAGGTCGCGCTGGCATCGTCCCAGCCGGAGTAGTAGTGAATCATGAAGCGGACAGTCCTGCGAGGCGGAAACGCGGTATCCGACTCGCCGAGACTATCGACGGCGCCACCGTACGCGTTGAGAATCAGCGCGATCTGACTGGACGACTGCCCTACGAGCTCGGTCAACAAAGTCGTCATCCCTGCCGGCGAGAGGGATGTGACGTAGTCCGACTTTTCCTTTTGATATCGAGGGTCGGCGCCAGTGCCGACAAAGAACTGGTAGGCACCCCAAAAGGATTTTGTTTCCAGCGTCCTCGCACCACTCAGTGGTTCGATGTTTTCCAGCGCCCGCAGGCCGCTCTCGAGCACTTGAGACGGACCGATGCTTTGGCCGATACATCGTAGCGAAACGCTGGTGCTGTTGATCCGGCTGATTTTAAGTTAGGCTGTGATGCCCGGATCAGCCGTGGGCGCCCATGTCTGCCAAGCATCGATAATCCTGACCGCGCGAGCAACCGGCAAGGTCCATGGCTGAACAAAGACGGTTACAGTCGAAATTGGATGCACCGCAAACACAAATTCGGTGGCGATGCCAAGCGATCCCCCGCCACCACCTCGGCACGCCCAAAACAGGTCGGGGTTAGCATTTTGACTCGCTGTCACAACCATTCCGGCGGCAGTGACAAATGTGACGGCTTTCAAGTTGTCGCATGCAAGCCCGTAGGCGCGGGCGAGCAGGCCATACCCGCCACCCATGACATGCCCGGAAATGCCGACGGTGGGGCACGTGCCCGAGACGAATGCAACGCCCTTGCCCTTAAGCGCCTTCTGGATGTCGTTGATGGAGGCCCCGGCGCCGACCGTCACTGTCATGCTTTCTCGATCGAAAGCGACACTCTTCAGATTTCTTATGTCGATGACGGCGCCTGAGCTGCAGGAAAACCCTTCATACGAGTGCCCGCCACAGCGGACCACGAACGGCAGATTGTTCGCCTTGACCCACGCAAAGACAGTGGAGACGGCGCTTGCCGTGGAGCAAATCGCAAACAACGCCGGCGAAATCTGCGGCCGCGCGTTATAGACGCGGACATGCGCGGCATAATCGGCGTCCCCAGATCGCAACATCGTGCATCCCGGGATCGTCGGCAGCCGAGGCAGAGATGCTCTCGGAGCCGTTAGGTCAGGCGAAGGCCGTTCTTCAGTTGTTTTATCGGCGGGCACCGACAATCGATCCATGTTCGGAAAATAATATGGACTTTCCTCCGACTATCCCCCCTCACTTACGCCTATGATAATTCATTATCCGTTGAGTCTAAACAACTCGAGCTCAACCCTGCGAAGGTTCACCTCCCGAGGGTCCGCTTTGTGCTACGACGAGCAGTTGTATCGGTCGGGCGCCGCTTGACGGGTGTCCGGCGTGAACGTCGCTCGTCAGTCGTTGCGCTCGCCCGGAATTTGCTCGCGGAACTTCTTGCGACATGAGCCGATGTTGGGTATCCTACCACTAGTTGTGTATGGTATTCTAACGTTTTGGTGATCTGCATTCAGCTTCGGATATCCACCGGCAAAGCCGAAGGATAGGATCCATGGCAAGCAGTCGCACATCTTCGATGATCATTGCAGTCGCATTGGCGGCGAGTTGGTATTGCGTCGAAAAGGCACCGGCACAGGCACCGCCCGCGGCCACGGCAGGTTCAGTTTCACGGATAACGACTGAGGAAAGACTCGCGGTCGAGAACGCGGCACTCTCGGATGCGCGCGTTCGCGCCATCGTAGGCGAAGGGCAACCGCGGATCATCATGACCGGCGCGGAGAGCGACAAAGCAGAGGCCGAAGCCTTTCTGACAAGCGAATTGGCGCCGCCGCCGCGCCGACTCGTAAGCGTCGTGCTGTTTAATCCTCAGACCAACCAGGCGGCTCACGCTCTCGTATCGCCTTCCGAAAACCGTGTGATTTCGGTCGGGAGCATCGCCGCTTCAGACATCCCGTTTGTACGTGGTGACGCCGATCAGGCGCTCGCGCTCGCCAAAGCGGATGCCGGGCTTCGCCGCGCAGTTGGCGACACGCTAGACCGTTACGAGATTCTTGAATCAGATAGTGATGCGCGTATTCCGTTTGCCGCACAGGCTCTTCCGCTGCGCAGCACTGATCCGCGAGACTTCTGCAGCGTGGACCGCTGCCTCGATCTCATCTTTCGGAGCGAGTTTGGCTTTCTCCCGGTGCGCGCTCACGTCAACCTGACCAGACGTACTGTCGAGGTCCATGGGGGAGGACAGCATCGATGAACGGGACGTTCCGAATGCGTCGCCGGGCGCTTGCGGGCGCGCTCGCCTTGGCATCATCAGCGCTTGCTGAGGCCCAGCCGGCGGTGAGCGTGACGAGCTTCAATCCGGCCCGCTTTCAACTGTTCTGTCCGAACGCCATCACGCAGGACTTTCCGGCAACGGGCCCGGCCGAGACGACGTGGCTTATCTGCTGGCGCGAGGTCGCTGGAAATAACAGTATCGTCAATCCGAACGGCCTGATGATCGGTCCGGTCTATCTACGCAAAGCCCCTAACGCGCCCTTCGTTCGCGTTTTGTGGGACATGCGGGTGTCCGACTACTTCGTGCCCTATCACCCCGGAAGCCCGCGCTTCTATGATCTGAGCATCTACAATTTTTCGCTGACCGGCGTCACCGCGG
Source organism: Bradyrhizobium sp. 179 (assembly GCF_023073535.1). Taxonomy (NCBI): domain Bacteria; kingdom Pseudomonadati; phylum Pseudomonadota; class Alphaproteobacteria; order Hyphomicrobiales; family Nitrobacteraceae; genus Bradyrhizobium; species Bradyrhizobium sp. 179. The sequence continues at coordinate 39,633 of NZ_JADPJR010000033.1, forward strand.
CCGACTGTCCCGCGAGCGCCGGCGGTGCGCCCATCAGCCCACATGTCTGCAAGGAAGTGCGCGACCGCGGGCTGATGTGGAAGGATTTTGGTGGGGTGCGCCGCGGCCAGGAGATCGTGCTCTGGGGGGGCGATCAACGCGGCTAATTATCGTTATATCCAGGAATACACCTTCCGCGACGATGGCGTCATCATCGGGCGCATGGCGGCGACTGGGCAAAACCTGCCCGGCGACGAGCTTGTGACGCATGTACACAACGCGATCTGGCGGATCGATATCGATCTTGACGGGATCACCAACAATGCGGCTCGGCTGCAACATAACGAGAATCCGGCTAATGCGGCCGGTACTGCCAACGACACGACCTCCCCCATTACAGTAGCGGAAGGATTTACCTGGTCGCCGCGCAGGCACGACGCCATCGAGATCACGAATCCGGCCTTTAAGAATGCTCAGGGGCACCTTTCGGCATACCAACTTGTTCCGCTGGTCACCGGCGGCGGCCTAACCCAACATTTCGAAACCTTCACCCGGAACGAATTCTGGGTGACGCCATTCAATGCCGCCCAGTTCGCCGCAAAGGACCTTCCAGCCTATATTGCCGGCTCACCACCAGTTTCGAACAAGGACATAGTTCTGTGGTACAAGGGATCGCTGCACCATCATCCTCGCGACGAGGATGGCGCCTTCGACCACAATCACAACTGGATCGGAACGGCTCACACCATGTGGACGGGATTCATGCTTATGCCTCATGACGTCTTTGATTGCTCGCCGTTCTACAAGCCCTGCCCGTAAGGGACTCTGAAGCGGTTAGAATCAGTTCGGAGGCAGCATGATGAAAGTCGATCGAGCCCTTCGGGACTTTGGCTCGCGTCCCTTGTACGATAAAGCTCAACGGCGCCAGCTAGCCAAATTGGCCTGCCCGCTGGGATCTCCATTCGTTCGAATATCTGGAGCTGTCTTTCAAGGAGAGATGATACTGGACCGACGTCCGCAAGACCATCGTGCACAGCAACTCCGAAATTTTCGGCTGGCTCCTGGCGCCGGTGACATTCTACGAACCGCAGCCGGACGACGCGGAGCGAGCCGCGGAAGCGCCACGCGCTGTTACATGACGCCAATCCAAAGTGGGGACGTCTGCCGGAAATCCGAGCACTGATCGCAAACCTACCCACGCTGCGCGATGGCATAATATGTTTCCATTGAATGGCACGACGCGCGGGAGACGAACAAATGGGCGAACGAACCGGCATCATCACTTTTCTAAACATACATGACTACATCGGCATTGATGGGCATCCATGGAGCGGTTGCTTGGCGTCAATCGAGACTGATGGAGGTGAACAAACGTCACTTTACGCGACTTCCGATCGCCTAATCCTGGCATTGGCCACCTTCTACGCGACTAAGAGTCGAGCAACAGTGGACTTCAGTGACGCAGTATTGCCGGTACCGAAAGACAGCGATCTGCAAAAAAGGTCCGCCAATGCACAGACGACGTTTGATGCCGCCAACGGCATGTTTACCCTAAAAGCTATCTGGAGTAGCCCTATATAGCTGTTCGACCAATCGTCGTCGAAGCCTCTGCCTGTTAGCCTTCGAGCGGTTGGTTTTGCTTAAAGACGTTCACGTCGCCAGCGATCAAGGTACATTGCGGAATCCCTCCGCCACTTTTCTTGCTTGGGCCGATACAAGACCCGCTCCCACGTCGACACCAGAAAGGGAAAGCGGTTTAGCTCTCTCTCTGAGAAGGCGCCAGATTTCTCTGGCCCCACGTGTAGGATCTTCCTCTAGCAAGAGTGCAGCAATCCCTGCGACGTGGGGGGTGGCCATACTAGTACCTGCTTCCCTCGAGTACTTGACTGGCATGGGAAATGATGAATATACGAACACACCCGGAGCCGCCAAATCGACGGAGCCGCCATCCGGAATCAGGCCACTGTTTGAAAAGTCAGCTACGGCATAGCTGTTCTGTTCGATCGAATCCAACGCTGCGACCGATAGGATCGATGGACAGTTTGCTGGCGACGAAACTGGACAGATTCTTCCCAAATACCTGCTGCTGTCATTTCCCGCCGCCGCCACTATCAATGTGCCATGTTCAAGGGCTCTAGCTGCGACAGCCTCATAGACCTTGGAGTATGGCTCGCCATTAGAAACCGGCGTTCCCAACGACATTGAAATTACGCGACAATGGTGACGCACCGCCCAATGAATTCCTCGTAAAATCCAGCTGTCCTTGCCATTCCCATCGTCACCCAACACCTTTCCAACCCATACTTCTGAATTGTAAGCAACGCCATAACCTGGAGCTACTTGAGGGAAACGTCCCCCTCCTAGCGTCCCGACGCAGTGAGTCCCGTGACGAGCAACATCCGCTACGTCTGACCGCCCCGGGATAAAGCATGCTGTGTGATGGCGCCGAATACGCTTAGCCAAGTCAGGATGGGTAAGGTCCACTCCGGTATCTAACACCGCAACTCGAATACCCTCGCCTGAGAGAGTAGTCCTATCGCAGCCCGTTGCCTGCAAACCCCAAGTGTATTTGGTTTCATCCCAGGCCTTCCCGCTTGCAACAAGCGGAAACGCCTCTCGTAGCCCCAGCGCCCGCTTGGTACCCTCTGGCTCAATCGCGATTATGAATTCCTCAATATGTTCGGCGGCTACTCGCATCGAGGATAGCGCAAGCTCAGTCGCGACCATTACCCCTATGGCGGGCATCACCACAATGTCGTAGTCGCGTTGCGGCTCGTCCTGATCGGTCACGATGAACGAAGTTGTTCCCCGTGGGAGCTTCTCAAGCAATAAGTTCTCGGAGCCGGCACGATACGCAACTAGATATCGCCCAGTTTCGCTCTTCGGGAAACGCCAGACTCTAGGATCCAAGACCATTCAGCCCAATACCACGATCGCTTGTTTGAAGCCACCATAGCCCTTAACGATCATTGAAACTCGTCGAGTGGGCACAAGTTGACCACGAAATGCCGTCCCCGCCTTCACATAGCAAATTTCATTTGCAACCACGACAACACGAGTTGCGTGCGGCGGCAGAGCAAGCGAAGCGGTTTCCAAGATGGAAGCCAACGTCGGTATGCGCCTAGTCGCCTTCTGTCCAACAAGCCGCCAAACCGAGCCGTACACAGATCGAACACCGAGGGAATCCCAAACCGTCAAACCATTGTCGAGCAGAACGGGGAAGATCTGCTCGTCGAGCGTCAAAGACGGACGCATGGAGATACAAGACAAGTTACCGGTTAGCTGTTGCTTTTGGGGTTCAGAATATCTGAGTTCAACGCCCGACACAGTCGAGCTTGTAGGAGCAGCATCTCTAAATAGCTTGCTCAAGTTCTCAGCGCCGCCCTGCACCGATGGTATTGCGCCAATAGAAAAATTCGTCCCGAACTCGCGTCTTAGTATTCCGCTACTAGTTGCCGAGGGTTCGCTCATTGCGAGCGCCGCTGATAGTCCATCGATTTGCAACCCTCGACCCAGGTTTTTGACCAGAGCAAGACTCACATCATCGAATGTGTATTCGAAAATTGGAAGATCTGCGGTACCGCCCGCCGACTCGACCCCATAAAATGCAATACTATTGAATTCCGCTGCTCCTGTCTCTTTGAAAGGCGGACAGTTCGCATGACCATTGGCATCGCAGGTTGGACAGAACCCGGGTTCGTACTGCGGAGCCGTACCGGTACCGATCGTTACGGTCTGAATAGAGTTTACATCCAATCCCGACTGACGGTTCCACAAATAGTTCTTCAGGTGCTCATTAAGGCTTTCTGGACGATTGACGTAACAAGCGGGCTGCGCCTGATGATTAAGTTGGTTGTGCAGCCAACTTGCTGCCTGAATCCAGCTTGACCAGAAGGTGTTGAGCGCACCCATAGCGTTTACTAAGGTCTGAGCGTATCCTGACCCGACCTGAAGAATCCCCACGTCTTCAAAATCCATAAGAGGCATCATTGCCTGGAAGCCGGGCACGTACCAGGATTCGGAACGATAGCCGCACATACCAGAAATGCCTGACAAAGTGCCGTTCCAGCGCATGGGCGGAGCTTGATCGGAATTAGCGAACGGCCTTCCGTCGGGAGCCAAAGGAAATGCGAGGGCGTCGCATCCTCCAATGAACACCCAGCGTAAAACTCCCAGACCGCCCCACACATGCCATGGAAACTGGGCAGGTCGAATATGAGGTACGTACTCGACGTCAGGCCCAAACACGTTGCCGTGTCCGTATATAGCAGCGAGCATTGAGCGCTCGATGTACTGGGCTCCTTGAGTCGTCTCGATCATGGTATTCTTGGCATTACCGGGATAGACAAACGAGATGCCGGCGCCGATGTTATTGAGGGCCGACACAAAGGTCTGCGCGGCAGCTGTCGAAAAATTCTCGGGGTTAGAAAATGCGCCACAAAGCCATCCAACTGCTTGATCAGACATAGTGCTGCTCCGAGTGAGGTTGCCTTCTAATCGGTGACGCACGCAGCTCAGTTGGCCGCCTAACAGCTCGGATTCGGCAAGAGCGCTTTTGCAACGACCCCCTTCAACGAACTAGGAAGCCGAATAGCTGTGTGCAATTCAGGCAGAGAACCATCCTATTCACTTGGTCTTTTTCAGCCGACCCGCAAGTTCTTATCGGCGAGGGCGAGCCGGCCTCAAAGTATGTCGTCGCTACATTTGCTTCTGTGGGAGATCTGGCAGTTAAGCCAAGCGCTCGAAATCCGCGCCTCCAATGCACAATCTAAACGTTAGTATATCTCAAGTTCCAAAGAACACAACTATAACCTGTGGTATTGTCGAGCATCAATGCTGTAGTCACTGTATGACCTCGAGGCCGTAACCCCCAGGGATCGGCCTGTATCGTTCGATACAGGACACGCCAATCCACATGCGCGTGGGCGTGCACTGACCATCGCTCGTAAGGACGCGCCGCCCGGTATTGCCGCCGGGACAATAGCCAAGCTGTCAAACAAGTCCTCGTTTCTAACGGCGACACCCTCGTCCAGCAGAAACTTGGTCGCATCCGCTCAGCTCATCAGATGGCGTTAAATGCGATCGCAAACCTGGACACCGGCTTCACGTTGCGTCTCGCCACGACGCTGATAACCATGGCTCGAAGGTCGTGGCGTCGCCTGGCTTCCGCAAACTTGGCAAAAGAACACGTCGCAGGGTTCACTCGTGTCTCGCCGCGAGGCAATCCCTACGAGCAGATGTCCACGCCGATGTGCAGAGCAGCGTCGATACTGCCGGACTGCTTTCCGACGCTCGTCGATGTCGGCGTCGCTTTCGTCGGGGAAAGCAATCTTCTGGATGCTTTCCGGACCGGTGCAGGCGGCCCCACCGCCGTGTCGGCCGAATTCGTTCCAAAGTCCCGCTTCTGCGGACGCCGCGCTCATATCGTTATTTTCTCCTTGAGATCCGATCGTATCTGGGCCGCCGCGCCTTGCGGGCCACCATTAAGCCGCCGCGAACCAGCGAGAGCACGGTCGGGCGCGCAGTCGCGTGCGCTGCGCGGTAAGGGTATGCGCGCGAGAAACGGGTCAACGCCAATCCCGACGTCATCGAGGATCCGTACGGCTTTCAAGCAACCAATCGCCTGCCCGCCTCGAGCAAGGACGGGAAGCATTTCGCCGCTCACGGGAGGTCCAAGGGAACGATACGTCTCTCGAGTCGCTGGTAGGCCGGTTCATGGTCCGAGTGAACGACAACTCCATCGAGGCGCTGGTAGACCGGTTCGAGGTCGAGATGACGGAGGATACCTGGACGGCCGCAATCCAGACAATCCGCCACCGTCGGAAAATAGAAGCGCTTCATACCGCCATGGCTTCGAAAATGGCCGCGACGATCACGGGCGCCACCCCAGGGCGACCGCCGCGATGCTGCGGCTCATGGCCGAGAAGGCCATCCACGACGACATCGAAGAGGTTACCGGCAAGCCGCCGGCGGCGGAATCGATTCGGTCGGCTGCCCACGGTCTCCGCACGTAGGCACGATAGGAACCGTGAAAATGCTGAAACGTGAGACCGTACTCATGTGCTTCCCCGGCTTCCGCCAGACGTCGTGGGAGCGCGACTACGCCAAGGCCATCTCGCAGATCGCCGCGCAGACGGCCATGGACCGGGAGAGCGCGCTCGACGTCGGGACGATGCAGTACATCATCTTCCGATCCGTCGATCATGAGCGGGCTCAGACCGCTATCGTGCGCGGTTTCGCCGAAACCTCTGCTGCCTATGTTGGTGCTGTGCTCGACTTGGGGCGGTCGGCACATGTGACCCGATACGACCGCGGAGAGGTCTACGGCATCCTTGAGACGCGCTACACGGAACCCGACCTTATCGCCAAAGTCGAGGAGGCGACAGTGCCTCGACCGCTGGCCAATGCATATCGCTACTCTCTTGCAAGACTCGCGTAGCGTACAAAATTCGTCATTTGTGGTTAGTGGACGGGAGCTTGCCAACCCGGATTATCGTCTCGTTGGTAACCGCTGTTGAGTAATTGTTGGCAATAGTCATCGAATCGATCGCCTCCGGAATGCAAGCGATTACTGCCGTCCCGATCCCAAACATCAGTGGAGTTGTCGCTATTTAGAACTACGGCCTGTTGGTTGCCATTGTTCGGATTTATAAAGTAGGCTGACTTGCTCATCTCATACCTCCTCTAACGGGCCGCAATTTGGCGGGATCATGTTGCCAGCCTCGAGAACGGCTCTTCAAAAAAGCGCCAGTCACGCGTCAAGCACCACCCTGTCCAGCGGCAACAGAAGGTTTTCGATCTCCAAGATCGGTGCACCGACCGCCGGTCCGGTCGCGCTGAACACGGTCACCCGGAACCGAAGCTGGCCTTTGTAGCGGCGCACCACCGATTTGGGTCGACCGCGCTTGTTGACCATCGGGACCTGGTTGGCGCGCAGCCAATCCATCACCAGCGTGGCGGTTGATTTCGCTAGTCGGCCGATATCGTCCTGCAACGTCCGCGGCATCGCATTGATCACCGCGCCGACCAGCTTCCCAACCGGGGTTCCGGGAGGTTGCGCCCCGCGAACGTCGACGAAGGCCGGATAATTCGGATCATCGAGCGATTTGCTTTGATACAGGGTTTCGACGTCGGCGAGCAGCGTTGCGAAGCGTGAGGGCTTTCCGTTGAACAGGGCGGCAAAGGCTAGGATCAGCCAGTCCTCCGCCGACTTCGACGCCGAGGTCCCGGCCGTGATGTCGAACTCCTCGACCCCGCGATAAACGTGCGGCACCAACGCCGCCCCGGCGCGGATGCCGTCCACCGTGTAAATGAACACGGGGTTGAACCCGACGTTGCTTTGCACCTTCAACCCGGACCACGCGCTCGTACCCTCCATGACGTTGATGCCGCTGACGCTGAGGCCGTCACGATCCAAGTTCCCGAAGGTCGGCGACGGCCGCTGGGCTTTGACCTTTCGCGTGTCCGGATCGTTGGCGTCCCAATTTGGCGTAATTTTTAGCTTCTTCTGGATCAGCTGGACCTCGAAGGTGTCCTTCCAGCTTCTGATTGCCGGCTGCGCTAGGATCGATAGCTCGCCGCGCAGTTTCCCTCCCAGGGTCGCTGCCGCGCCGGCAAAGGCGATGAACGCCTTGGCAAAGGTCCCGTCGGCCAACCCGTTGGATTCTCCGGCGGCGAGTTTTTCGAGCGCGAGCCAAAGCTTGCCGTCGGTCTCGGCCACGAAATGGGCGACCGCGTTCGCAACATCGACAGGGGCCACCGCGTTGGCTGGATTCTGCGGCACGGAGTTGTATTGGACCGTGACGAATAGTTCGTCGCCGGACTTCCGCAGCCATCCCCAGTCCACCGCGAACGCCCATTGCCGCGCTACATCGATCCGCTGCCGGAACGTGCCCGACGACGGAACCGTGGCGAACTCGACCGTTTGCTCTATGATCGTCGGCTGCTGCGGCAGCTTGCGCACGATGATCGGCACACTCGCATCTTTCGCTGTAGGCGGCTGATCGATCAGGGCCAGCCACTGGGTCTGGCGCTCGTTGAGCGCGGCCTTGTCGGAGAGCGGGTATCGCAGGCGTTGAACATGCGTTGTGGCGTAAGTGAGTTTTGCGTCGAGGACGTCGCCGCCGGACTGCGTCGACTTGCGACGCAGCTGAGCCGACTTGCTCTGCGGATTTATGTCTACGAAGAAGGAGAACGCATTCGTCGCTCCGATCGGCACCGGCGCCTCGTCGATCGCATAGTCGGGCGGCTGCGTGGCTCCTGCGCGGAGCCGGGGCGCAGCATCGGCCTTCTTCACGCTGACCCGCAGGTGGGGCGCGCGCTGATCGTTGGCGTCTCTAGCCTTGATCGACGCAGACCAGGTAACCGGACAACAAACCGTGGCATCGATGTCGAAATAGGAGCGCAGCTTGCGCTTGAGCCGTTCCTTGAAATCGCGTGTGAGGTCGGCGCTCAGGTTAGTGAAACGCTTTTCGTTTTCATACGCGGCGGCGACGCGGGTGGAAAAATTCTCGGCGATCGATGCCTTGGCGTCGAGAATGTTGTCGAGTGCCTGGCGCACTTGAATCTGCAAGTTTGAATCGAGTTTGGCGGCGAGTAGCCGCCCGACGATTCGGGGCGACACGGCGAGATCGATACGGGTCGCCATGGTCCTGCCTATCAGATCCACGTCAGCGTCGCGCAGGTTCCATTTCGTTTTGTCGGTGACCTGGAAATTGTCGTCGTAGACTGGGATGTCCATGAAGGAGAAGCTCACCGGCGCGTTGGCCAGCGGCAACGGGGCCGCATAGACCGGATTGCCGTAGTCGATAGTGGGCTGCGTCAGGACCGCGCGCACCAGCCACATCACCTCGCGACGCCCGCCCGGCTGGGCTGCGCGACCGATCGCAGAGAGATACGTCCCGTTAGCCCAAAGCTTCACAAGACGATCGGCAAAATCTTTGCGTGGGTCGCCGGCCGTGCGCCGGCGGCTCCTGCCGCGAGGCTGTTTTTGCGACGAGGTCGGCAACGTGTAGATGGGGGCAATTTCGGTTGTGGTCCTCGCAAGCTCGGGGTGCGTGTCCGCTTGCGCGACGAGCCCGCGGTCGCGCGTCATGACCAGGGCGACAGACAGCGGCACGAAGTCGGTGGCCGAAGGCAGCTGGTTAGCCTGCAACGGAATGGTCAGCGTATTCGTCGGCACCTCCCGTTTTTTGCGGGCCTGTTTTTTGCTTGGATCCGGATTTATGGCTTGGGCCAAGCTGTCGCGGACGCTGATCAGGAAGTCGCGCAGTGCCGTTATGGTGCCCGAGTCGGTGATTTCGAGAGATCCGGGATCTGGCAGATCGCGCGTGGATCGGTTGTCTTCCGGCTGTATCAGCGTCGTTTCCAGCAGCAGCTTCGTGTAGGGCCGTATGGCGGTCGCAGTCTTGAGCTTGCTCGGAATGAACAGCTGGATCAGGCTGGTCTTGACGTCGCGCAGGATGGACTGCAGTCCCTCCGTCGAGGGTTTGTCGGGCGTCTTGAAAGCCAAGGTGATGCGGACCGCGCGGCGATCCGGGTCGATGTCGAAATACGACGAGATGCCCGAGATGTTCCAGAACGGTAGCAACGGATCGGTGAACTGGACTTTGTCGATTGGGTAGGTGCCGGCTATTCCCAGGCGATTGCCGTAGACGTCGCGCAATGAATAATTGATGGCGCAGGCTTGGCCGACGGCGCCGTATGGATCGGTCGGATCGCCTTTTCGGGGGTCCAGGAATTTCGCCAGCGGGATCGGAAGCGCATAGACAAGCTTCTTGTTCTCCTGACAATCCGCGCTGTTCGAGGGGCCGACCGGCAGGAGCTTGCGGCTCTTCGTGGGATCGAAGACAGCGCCGCTGATGGAAAAATCCAGCATGGTATAGCGGGTGAGCAGATCGGCTTTGACAATGCCGCGCCCGCGGTCCGTCAGGAACAGCGCTCTGAGCGTTTTGTCGTCAGGATAACCTTCGTCTGCGAGGATTTGTGGCTTCAGGTCTTCGAAGCTGCAGGGGGGAATCGCTTTGCCGTTCTTCAGGGTCCATGTGTACATGAACCGCGGATCGTCCAGCTTGACGCAAAGCCGGAGCAGGCCCGGCAAGGTCGCTGAGCGCGGGACCGTTCCGGCCATGATGACGAGTACGCTCTTGCCGGCATCGAGCGATTCCATCGCAGTGACCTGCTCGCGGCCGTTTTCCGCCACCGAAAGATCGACGAGCAGGGCATTCCGGACCCGCGGAATCTCGGGCGCGTCCTGCGGGGCCTGGGGCCCGCGACGAATCACCATCAGCGCGGTTGGGATCTTCTGCGCGCCTTCGGGCTTTCCCGAATCGCGCGCCCCGGATTGAGTGAAAATCGCCTCGAGATTTTTGTCGTCGGAAAGAAGATAGAAGCCACCGCTGTTCACCACCGAAGAAAAGCGCACCAGATCGACGAAGGTGGCAATTTCGGTGATCAGCGCAGAATTCTGCGGAGGGGCGGCCGTCGCGAGGACCGCCGCGGCTTGGTCCGCGCCGTCGAGCCGGGGCTCGACCGACAGGTTGCTGCGCATCACCATGGGGATGCCAGCGACGAGCGCGTAGCTCGTCTGGTCGCCGTTCGCGGTCACGGCATAGAGCTCGACGACCAGATTGTTGGCGTCCGCGCCCCAAGTGTCCGGCTTGACCAGCAGGTCGAGCAGCCGCCGGTCGTCCTCCACGGCTCCCAGGATCTCATAGACGTATTGGATCGGTGTGGGCGCAGTCGACCCGTCTTTGTTCGGCGCGTTGACGCGATCCCAGACCTGCTTCAGGCGAATCGGGATCGCGAGCGCGTGGTGGGCGGTGACGGTGGTCCGTTTCGCGCTGTCCCCGTCGCGAACCTCGACCTTCAACGGAGTGTCGCGATAGCTTCCGTCAATCAGATCCGCCGGCAGCGTCAGGCATGAAGTCGTCTTCCTGAGCGCGAGCTGCGCGAGCGGCGCATATTCGTTGGAGCGTTCCGTCCACCCGGGCAGGGTGGTGGTCTGGAAGGTCAGCGTGTCCGAGGTAATCAGGCCGAACGCGTCCTTCAACGCGTTCACGGCATCGGGATTGACGTTTGCCGACAAGCCGTTGGCAACGGAGAACCACGGCGTGTTGGTGCGTTGCGTCAACGAGATAGACTGCGTGGCCCCGAGGTCGTTTTGCAACGAAGCCGCACTGAAGACCGGAGCGCCGGCATCCTTATCGCGTCTGATCATCGCGTAGTCGGGCGTCTCGATCGCAGCATCTCGCCGTTTCCCACTCTGGGCATTGCCGTCCGGCAAGGGCACGCGCAACCCATGTAGGAAGAAGCGTGTCACGAATGCCGCCACGGTGGCGGCTGGGCGGAGCTTTTGCGAGGAATCGCTCGGCTGCGTCATGTCGAGGAGATTGCCCAGCACAGCGCTGAGCGCGGCCTCTTGCGCGCCGTTCGCTGCGACCAGCCAAGCGGCATCCAGGGCGTCGACTCCGCCGCGCAGCAGCAACTCGATGTGTTCCTCGAACAGCACCGAGGCAAAGGGCCGGCCCTGGTCGGCGCGTGTGCGCGCTGATTTCGGCTGCTGGCGGTCTTCCGCCTGGATCGCCAATTCGGCGAAGAAATTGCGCAGCGTGTCCTGATAGCTCGCGGTAATCGATTTGTCGTCCCACAAGTTTACGGTTTTCGTCTGCCCATTGCCGTCATTCGTGGTCCAGGCGATATCAGAGGGAAACGGGAATAGGGCTCCTGTCTTTCCTGTCAGAGCGCATTTCGGGTCGTTGATGGTAACGACGAAATTGTCGGCAAAGAATTGCGTCACGGCGTCGTACGCGGGGCCGCGGACCGTGTCCGGATTCGTGTTGTTTCTTTCGTCGCCGCCGCGCATGCGGCGCGCGACTTCCGCGACGTCTTCTCGTGTCACCTTCCACTGAAGCGGAGGGCCGGCCTTGGTGTCTTTCCACACCGACCAGACCGCCCAGGCGGTCAGCGCCACGATCACGTTCTCCATGTCGGACACGTTGCCGGCGACCTGCGGGTCGGCCGGTCGTGTTTGGCCCCACAGCAGCGCGACGAAGGCCGGGCCGCGGGTCACGATCTTACCTTGTGCGAAGCCGTCATCGGCAAAGGTGATGTCGGGATTGAAGACGAGGGGGAGAGGGTACTTGGCCCCGGTTGTCTTCCAGTAGTCCGGAATAAAATTTGGCGCCCAGACGATCGGAGAAAAATTGGCGTCCCTCAGATTGGCTGGGCGCGCCCGGACCCGTTCTGCCGCCGCGGCGATGAAACGGCTTGCGGCGGGCGCTCCGTAGATCTGATCGAAAAGCGGGTTCGTGGTGCCGAGGGTCCACGTGTAGCTGATCGAAGTCGAGAACGAGAGGTGAATCGATATCTCGATCGTGCCGAAGAAGGTTTCGATACGAGCAATTACCCATTCCAGGCCGACGCTGACTATTGCGTTGAAGCTGAGGTCCGTGCCGTGTTGGTTTCGGAACAGAATGATGACCTCGACGATGACATCGACCCAGGCGCGGGCACGGGTGACCTTGAAATCGACTCGCCCCTCGATGTGGCCGTGAATTCCGAGCGTACCGCGTACCGCCGTGAAGCGAGGGGCGGGCTCATACCCATCCGCGGGATTGACATTGGGGATCAACTGCCGCCGTAGGCCCTGCGAGCCCTCGAGAAAACCGTAGATCTCGATCTTGGCCTCGGCGGTGAACGGGCCCTTGTCGATCGACTTTCCGATCCCGAACGAGCCGGCAAAGCCGACCTCGGTGACCGGATTGTATTCGAATATCCGCTGCGGTGCTCCGGCCGCGGCGAGCTTGCGTTTACGTCTCCGCGCAGCGCTGGCCACCGGCAAGGGATTGATGGTCGGCACCAGGCGCGCGCCCGCCCCAGAGACCCGCGCGAAATAGAATCCGGCCGAGCCGGTGAACGGAAAGACCTCCGCCACGAAGGCGCGCGTGAAATTATGATTGTAGGGATAGCCGAGGTCGACCCGGAAGCCGCCGTCCGTGTAGATGTCGACGCCAATGGCGGGCAGGCTGATCGTGACAGGCCCTACGTCGAAGCGGCGCCAGGTCTCCGGCGGGACGAACTCGATGGAATAAACGCCGAGATCCTCGCTCAGCTTGCGATAAAGCGCCTCGATGTCGATTTCGCCGAAATTTAGCCGCAGCCCATAGAGATTGGGGTCTCGCAATGCGAATTGCAACACAAGCAGGCCGAACAGCTTGGAATCGATGACGGTCGTCCACTTGCTGCCCGGGTTGTACCGGACAAGTTTCTTATTTTTGATCGCGTCGATAATTCCGTTTTTGTCCTTAGCGATGAGCTTGCCGGCGCCGTCGGTGACTTGCTGGACGAGATCCTTGATCCTTGGCGAAGCGCTAAGCTGCGGGAACGGATCGACGTGTTGGCCTCCCGCCAGAAGCGTCAATTTGACGATCGTGTCCGTCGTGCTGTCATCACTATGCATGACTAGGAACCAGCCGACATTGCTCCGGTCGTCAGGATTGGCAAAAATGAAAATGTCAAACGTAGCGTCTGGAACCGATTTGTCGAAGATGATCATCTTCGCGCCGACGGCATAAATGACATAAATGGGTTTATTGGTGTCGCCGACGTTGTCGAGGCCGTAGGAATCCGCCTTGAAGCGGAGGACATTGCCGATGCCGATGTCCAGGCCGGTCCCGTTGTAGCCGTCGAACTTGAAGCCAAGGGTGAACAGCGACTTGCCGTTGAATTCCCTCCACCCGATCAAAAAGTGGAGCTGAAACGCCTTGAGGTTCGCCCCAAGGTCGCCCAGCGAGCCAAGATCGAGGTCGAAGTTCAAGCCGTATTTGAAAAAATCGAGGTCGTTCGAAGTGCCTTTCAGCGGAATGAAAGGAAAGTACCCCAGCTTCGCAAGACTGACGCCGTCATCACCCCACCATTCGAAGCTACGAAGCTTGAACGGGAGAAGGCCGAGCAATCCGTAATCCGGCGCCTGGATTTTGGATAAATCGATCGATAGTCCGCCTGGGCGAAAGTGGAAGCCGAGATGCAGCGGCTTCCAGTCCGGTTTATTGAGCTCAACATCAAATTCAAACTCGATCCCCATGTCGAGGAAGGAGCAGGTGATGTTTGGCGCCGCAAGCGTGATGTCCGCGCTGGGAAATTTGTCGCCGAATGTCAGTGAGCCATCAATCCCGATACGCGCCACGACGTGCCGAGTCTTGTTGTCCGGATTAGGCTGCGAAGATTTGGTCGAAAGCGTGATCCGATCGCACTGGATCGTCTTGATGAACTGGCCGGTGATGTTGAATAGATAGGTGTCCGCAGACACGAATTTGTAGATGTCGAGACTGTTGCCAGCGGAATCGAGGCGGGTCTCGTAGGAGCCCAGGATCGTGATGACGTTCTTGTCGGCGGCAGCGGCGCGGGCCTTCTTGCTCTTCCAGCGCCGGCTTGGGCTGTCGTTCGCGTCGGCCTCGAAGAACTTGTTGGTCAGGAAGAGGATTTTCGCGAAGAAGGCACTGATCTTGCTGTTGGCGAAGCCGACCACGAGGCGTGCGACCACCAACCCGTAGCCGTTTGACACATCGGTCGGCTTGTCAAGAGAACCGTAGTCGATGACGCCAAACAGCGGGCTGGTCGCGATCTCGACCGAGCCGCTCCCTCCGGATTTGAGGCGGTTGAGCGCGAGGCCGATGTGGTGGGCGCGGAACTTCCCTGCATCGATCCCGCCTAGGATCGCCTGAATCTGGTCCGGCAGATTCGCCGGGTCAATGCCGCAGCTGAGGACGAGGACCCCCATCCAGTTGGGGTCCTTCTGCACCGCGTCGAGCGTCGCGTAGGCGGCCCTCAGGGCCGGGCTGGTCGGATCGGAGGTCGCTCCCTCGTCGTGCTGGAGGAGCTTGCGCACCTCGCGAGCGCCGAAAGTATTCGGATCCGTTGGACACACCACCCCGCGGCCCGCCCAGGCGCCGTCCTTGCTCACCAGGTCGTCGAGTGTTCCGCGCGCGCCCTTTATGATCAGGACCGGGTTCTTCGGATCCCACGCCACCGGTTGGTGTGGGTCCACGTCAACCTTGAAGCGCCACCCTGCGATGTCGACGCCGGCCGAAATGGTCCCGTCGCCCGACGCAAGGCCGGCGATCACCATGAATAATTCGTCGCGCTCAAGGATGTTCACCAAGTCAGGGCTCGGCGTGGCGATCGCGACCTCGGGCGTCGTAGCGTCGGCTGTTTTCGCCAAAAGCACTCGGCTGAAGCCGTTGGCGGTTCGGCCAACCACGAATCCAAGCGGCGTGAACTGAACGGCATCGGTCAGTTCCGCCTTGCTAGCGACCGGCGCGACCAATCCCCGTCGATAGGGAACGACGGTTCGCTTTTCGAAATGCTTGATGAACGCTGTGGTCGGGTGCGGCGGCAGGCCGTGATAGGGAACGATCGGCAGCGCGCCCTTCAACGGCACCGAAGTGTTGGCAACTTGCAGCGTAATCGGCCGATAGTGGCCCTTGAGTGCAACCGGGTCGGAGTCATCCGGCTGGTAGAGGGCGAGGTCGGCGCTCTCCGACACGAGGGTCGTGGTTTCCACGAGGTCGGGGCGCGGCCCGATCACGGACACCCACGATGTGGTCTGGCCAAGCGCGTCTGCGTAGAGCTTGGCGGGTCGCAGTGGTCCGGCGGATTCACTTTCCTCCAGCGCCCAATTGGGATCGTAGGCCGGACCGTCCGGGAGGAACTTGATCTGATCATCCTTATCGAGCCTGATGAATTCGCGATCCGACATGCCGGTGAGCAAGCCAAAGTTGTCGCGCTGCGCTAATGGCACGCGGCCGTTAGCGTCGTCTAGGTTCGCTTCCTGGAGATCGAACACGCCGTCCGGTGCGAGATTTGCGCTTAGGCTGTCCAAGGAGCCGCCGAATTCGGGCAGTCCGTCGGCTTTTGCCAATGTTGTGTGCTTGATGAAGACGAAGCGCGGCGCGGGCCCCTTCTCGGGCGGCACCAGCAGCAGATCGACCCCATGGGTGGTCGGGACGGTCGTCTTGAGGACCTGGAGCAGGGCCCGCCTGGGACGGCTCAGCTTAACGCTGCGCGGGATTGCAAAGCGCGTCCGGTCCCGCTGGCGATGGTTGAATGGGTCGACGACTGCGTCCAAAATCAGCTTGGCATCCGGTGAACCGCTCGGATCCCATGGCCTTAGAATCGTGAAGTCTTGCAGACGCGCGATTAGATTTTTCTGATCGGCAAACCAGGAGTAGCGCAGCCCGAACCCCAGCGCCTCCAACTGCGCGGCGGTTAGTGAGAGACGAAACCTGAACGTTGCCGCCAGCTCCGTCTGACCCGCTCGCTCCGAATAGTCCAAGCCTAGCGACAGCGTATCGTCAATTGGCCTTTTCTTGTCGATCCCTACGTTATTGTCGACTCGCTCAAACAATACCTTCTTCGTACTGTTGAAGAACTCGACTCGAGCCGGCGAGTCGGTAATCAGCTTCACGCTTGAGCGGGGCGGTATGCTTAGGTTGTAGCCCGTCCGCTCCGCGTTCGGCGCAATTGGTGGCGCCATGACAACGTGGGAGTATCCCCCAGTGGTTCCAAGGGAGACAGCAACTTCATCAGTGATGATCGAGTGGTCGGGAAGGACGCGGAAAAACAGCAGTCCCGGAAACTTCTGATAATCGTAAATATATTTGAGCAGCACCGACATATCGTCCGGCGGGAATGCCTCGGGCTCGCCACCCCAGAGACACAGGGTTCCCGTGCTCAGATCTTTTGTAGTAATAACGATCTCGTTCTGGTTGTACCCGAACGGGGCCGCGAATCCCCACCGATGCAAGCTTATTCCATCGGGCAGCGATGGCAGGTATAACCCGGATTGGTCACGCCGTAGACGAATTCCGGCCATTGCTTGCTCCCCCAACTCGTCGATGACTAAAGAATTAATGCAAAGTCAGTAACGTCGCCCCGACTGTGCGATTCTCGATGCAGGAGTCAGCGTAAGGTTTGAAGGAAAAGTTCACCGCTTTCTGATTTCAAAGCGACGCGCTGAATGCTGGCAACGTTGAACGTCACGCGCTGGCTCCCCGGCGAGCTAGGAACGTTTCGGGGATGGCTTTGCCAACCATTAGCATCGAGGGACAGGGCGGTGATGATCGCTGGCGTGCCGTTGATAACCTCCAGCTCGATTGCATTTGTCGCGCTGACCAATTGCAGGATGGATTCATGAGCACAGTGGATTCCGCGGTGATCCACGTGCGCTGATGACTGTCCATAAGCGCTGAAAATAAACTCCGCCTCAACAAGCGGAAGCGGGTCACCATTGTGAGCCTGAACCCGGAAATCGAAAGGCGACATAAAGATCCTCCTCAAGACTAAGCTTTTCGAAAAGGATGAATTACAATCGGCAGTAAGAGTGATTCCGTGCTCGCATCGCAGCGCCCATTTTTCAGATACTAGCACAGACGCGCATTAAATCGGAAGTAGCTATCTTTTAATGCTCCATTTTTACGAGCGATGGTCTGTGCCGGGTAAGGAGGAGAAGTCGAATGAAGTGGATCGCTCGTTTACTGAGCAATTGGAAATTTATGGCCTGACCTGAGCCCGGCGATCTCCTCAAAAGTGGGTAGACACCATCACCTCGGGGGCGATGGGGCCATGCACCTCGGAGAGCACGGAAAGAGACTACCGGCCCCGCAGCTGCTTAGTGTTTTATTCGCAGACACCCACCGCATAGATCTTGTTCTCAAGCCGACGTCGGTGGGTCCGCGCCTCAAGACTTGTTTTGCAACGTATGCCCTAAGAGCTTCCTTGTTGGGGTTGCCTCGGTTTGATTGGTTGGACGACGGAAAGGTATTTGCGCCGAGCCCGAACGCATTCATGCACGGGGCGAGCGGGACACCAACAAATCAAGGAGGTTTCGGCCTCCCGCGGCAATCCTCGCTCTCGCGAACATTCAAACGAGATAGACGACAGGCATTCGCCTACGCCTCGTCAGGGTATGGTTTTGGCAATAGGTGGGTCAGAAGCCGAGCTCACTCCGCCGTCTATTTTACGGTGGTGAACATTTGATCGTATTCCCGTTCTCTCGGCTCTTGCACCGAGCTGGAATGTGAATGACATCGTTATATACCAGGACCCGTTCTCCCTCTCTCAAATCAAAGGCGTATGTACTCAACAGTCCAGACTGTGTCTCGCAGGCCACCTCGAGCCTGTTTTCGTTGCCGACGACATATTCGATGATGGCCGAATTCGGCGAGATCGGTGTGGCAACCGCAGTTTGAGAGAATGCAAATTCGAGAAATTTGATACCTTGAGATGCCATTTGAACCTCTTCCGCTGTTCAAAATTTGTTCTCGTATCGGTCGACCTTCTTCGTAAAGAGATCGGCCTGGGCGTGTATGCAGCGATAATCAACGACGATTTGGTTCTCTCGCTTAACAGCCGATGACTACATCGGTTCTGACTGCCGACTTTGATGCCATCTTTGCGGAGTGATTGCTCAACTTATCATTTCTCAAATCAACCCACAATTGTGGTTATGGAGGCTAAGATCCCTTCTGGGCTGCTCGCAAAAATGAAAATAGGGGATGAGCTTGCTGCTGCAGTTTGGCGCGCGGAGCCGGTCGTGTGGCGATGTGATTGCCGGCCAATGAATGCCGAGAAGTATATGCTCGAACCGTCTAGACCGTCGACATCTCGCTCCTAATGTTGCAGAGCAGCAATGGAAAGATCTGCGATGCGTGGATTAGCGTTCGAAGAAGCGCTCTGACTCAGAGCCGAGGCGAGCTGAGCTGGCCGGCGAACGCTGGATCGGATGAGCGTCAGCATGCCGACGCCTCTAAAGTGACGCTAGCCTAGTCGGGGAGTCGCCGCCAAACATGGCGTCGGCTTTTCCGCCGACGGTGGATGCTTCATAAGAACACGAGTTCAAAAGTTTTCAGTAGTCTTTGCCCGTTCAGCAAGTGGAATTGCCTGCTGGCCAGAGCAGACATACCAACGGCCCAGCGCTGCTTTAGAAGGTTTGCGCGAAGATGTGGTCGCCATCGTCCTCCCCCAAAATTGCATCGAGTTACAACTGAATTTTAGCGCGACCGTCGACCGGAAAGATTCTGGCCTGGGCGAGATGCTCGTTGGATAACGAAAATCTATTGAGGTGTCGCCAGCCAGCGTCGTGCGATTGCTTCGTACTGCTCTACCTGACGCGCGTTCGGTCGGTGAATGGGCCGCCTGATAGCGGGCAACCGCGATGAGGATGCGCCGGCCCGCGTCCGTGCAGTCGCACGCGCCAATTGCCGGGCTCCCGCCTCCAGCATGTGATATGCATGGAAGCCTGCATCTTCGCGGAGCAACGCATGCGCTAGCGTGACGATAAGCGGCTGCGGCGCATGACCGAGCGTGAGGTGCCGTGCCACCAGGCTTGCCGCGAGATCGACCTGTCGCTGCCGGTCGAACGCGTCGAATAATGCGGCGCCGATCGTCTCTGGATCCGCTGGCAGATCATCCAGCTGCTCGCCGCTGCCGCCCGGGATGCGCGCCGGCGGCACATTGAAATAGCGATCGCGCCGTGCAATACGCCGCGGACGGCCGTGATGTGAGCGTCGATGCTGGCAGTCAGGCAGTCCCGATCCGCGTCAGCATCTGGTGGACTGCGTTGGCGTAGGAAGACGTGGTGCGCCGTCTCCCAGTCGGCGTGCTCGTTGGCATTGCCGAAGCGCGCCACCCTGAGCGCGGCCGCGTACGCGAGGGATTGGCCAAGGTCAGCAGGAGCGGCACCGGCGCGGATCGTCACCGAGCAGCTCTTGAGCAAGTGCGGCGTGGCCCGACCAATCGCGCGAACCGCGTCCGGCAGCGAACAGTCCGCGAGTTCGCCGGTTGATTTCTCACACAACGCAACAAGGTCAACGGGCTGGCGCCAGGCAGTCGATTCCTCGGCGCTGCGGGCTGCGACCATTTGACCGACGACCGTCGGCAGCAGAGCCGCCGCGTGTTGCCAGCCGATCAGGTCGAGGCACTCGAATGCCTTGTTGATGAGGTCGAGCGAGTGCCCGGTGTTGGCAAACGCCCGCTCGGTCGCGGCGGCGACCGCGGACACGCACGCCCCGCTGCGCGACGGCGGGGACGACGTGACCGGCGAACTTGCCGGATGCGCCGACCACGAGAATGACACGGTTGGTGTTCATGCCGCCCTCCATGTTGCACTGGCAGCGGAGCCTCTTCAATCGCGTTTCCATTGCTCTGAAGATAACAGGGCCTGAATCACGCGCAGCGCGAAAGAAAGAGGAAGAATTGTAACAGCTGCCGACGGCCCTCAGATGTGGAGGACCCGGGCCACAAACGAGATATGAGACCCCGCGTGTGGAGGTTGCGGCTCGTGTTTGACCAGCCAATACACAAGCAAAACGAACGCAATCAGCAACACGTTGACGGCATAGATAAAGCTGGACACGACTTTGCTGCCGGTCCACGGAAGCGGAATATTGAAAAAGAACATCTTAAGCGGGGGGCAGGTGTCGTCGATTTCGCCGAATGTGTTTCCCGACAGATAGCTCAGAATGAGCAGCGCCAGCGCCATGAGTATGAGAATGTAACCCATGATCAACCACGGGCTTGGAACCTCGTAGAGCGCTCCAAAGCCGCTTGTGACAGCCGCGACTAGCGTCGGCGCCAAGCCGCTTACCTCTACAGCGCCGTTGGCCATTTTGGTCGCGTAGGTGAGGAGATCATTGTGCTGGGTTGGATTCCCGGTGCTGTACCCCGCGAGATCCCGTTCGGCACTGCGAAAAATGCTTTTCTCGGATATCGGGTTGAGCGCCTCAACAAGGATAGCGAACGCTGGCGGAATGATCGCGAACGCAGCGGATGCTTCGTGCGACATCATCGGCTAGATCGCATTGATGGTTGTGCGAAATGGAATATTGGTGGAATTCACAGCCACGAATTTCTGATGAGGGCCATGCCGGCTCAACAGTTCGTCGAGCTGGATCGGCTCATTGTGAGAAACGGGTCCGCCATTTCTCTTCAACTCGCAGGCAAGGGTGTTAGTGCCCTTATTCGCGATCTGACTCGCGTCATCTTCCCAGCGATCCTGGCTGGATCCGGCCACAACGAATTCAAGCGACTGCAAGCCGTTGGGGAGCGAGACCTTGATCTGTACGTCCTTTGGATGGGTGCAGATATTTTTCACAAGGACGACGTTTCGGGTACCAGTCGTCTGCGAACTTACATCAGTGAGCGTATTTGCATTTTGATCCCAGACGTCCAACGCCACGGTAAACATACCGGCTACTCTGACCGACTTCACGCCCTGCCTCCCTAAATGCTTTTTCAAAGACTTTTGCTTTTACGTTCGGCTTAATCGCTGGCCGCAAGGTTTTTCAGCTCTCGTTTCTGCACGGCCGAAGCAATGTCGTTAAGAAGTTGAAGAACGATCCTTTCATTGAGTGTCTTGGTGCTGGTGATGGCGCGTTTTATAATGTTACGCGCAGCACCTTTGAATAGCTGTTGCGGCACGCTTAAGCCGATATTTTCACCGCCGTTCTCAAGTTTTCCGGATTTCTCGCCGGATACGTTTGCCCAGATCACAACCAGTCCCTGAGAGACCGTCAGCTCCGCGCGGCACGCTTCGAAATCCGGAAGCGCCTGAGCTGAAGGCTGATTTTGTGTGTATGGATCAAGATAGGCGTAGAGGCCATTTGCGACCGGACCTACGTGGCGCTCGAATTCTGTCGACGGTTGTTTCGTCTTAATACCGTAGATGTCGAGCTCGCCCCTCAGATTGGCGCCCGCGGCGAACGGTTTGAGCGCAACCTCCGCTTCCTCGACAATTGTTCGAATATTGGCGCGAGAGACCTTGCCTTGCCAATAGACCGTCAGGTCGCCCTCGTAGTTCGGCAAATACGCGCCAATTTCAGGTCGTCCTGATCTGACCCTCGCGAAGTATTGATAGCCCGGAGGCACGGAATCTCCTTCGCTCCTCTCAGCCATCTGCCCCTCGAAACCTCGACAACCTCCACAGCACCAAAATCGTTCCAAGCGCGCGCTGCTTGGGTCTATCGGTGTAACCTATGGAGAATGTTATCAAAAAATGCCATCGCGAGCACGGCCCGCGAGAGCCATGTTTCGGGTAGGATGCCACAAATCTCGCGCCTTGGTAGAGGCATTTTGAGGTGCTCCTTTGCTGTGTCGCTTGCCCGCGATTTTGGAACGAAGTGGTCGATCATCTAGCGGACCAGCCGCGCCGCCGCGCCAGAGCGATTGACGTGATTTCAGAGCTATTGCTGCCAATCCGGGAATTCCCGACCGCTCGCCCGCTCGCGCGAGTAACCGAGCGATCCGTCGCTGAAGGCTGATGGTTGGCATGCGATCAGAGCAGGGTCGACACCAGCACAGTCCAGTGGTACAAGCGTCGGACTTGACGCAGAGGTAAGTGACTGTTTTTGCTGTAGTTTGTCGGATTGATCCCCAATCCTTTCCTGGGCACCATACAATTCTGGATCGCAAACAAATACAGATAGATAAGCCCTTCCAGAGTGTTGCATTGGCCCCGACTGTGTAACAATGGGGTGTAACATTGCTGTTCAAGGTTGTTCGGCCGATGCGCCGGGACGGGTCTCAAAACAAGTGGTTCGCTTAGCGCATCCCTGCTGATGTCCACCGTAAAGTAGTCGGTGTCGAACTCGCAATCCCGCTGGGCGATAGCTTCGTTTTCGTGACGCCCAGCGAGAGCACCCAAGCCTTTCGTTTCTCCCTCCGCACTGCCGATCCCAGTGAGGCCAAGACACGTAACGCCATTGCGGCGGCCTATCTGGAGGGTGTCTGGCAAGCTCTCCGCAATGACGCCCCCGTGCATCTGAGCCACCGACAGGCGACGGCCTTGGCGGGCGAACTCTATCGCGTTTGGGCGGACAGCGAGAGCCGTGGCCGGAGTGTCGCCATGGTGCACACGCCCGGAGTTGGCTGGGCGCCAGACACCGACAGCCAGGACGAGCAGGAAGCGCAATGGGCGGCCGTCGTCGCAATGTGGGAGAAGGTCGGCAAGGATGGCGATCCCAAGCACTTGGAGAAGCCGCTTGGGGCTATCGTGGACCGCCTCTTGCTGACCAAGGGCATTCGCCGCGCGGACAGCGAATCGCGCGCCATGTTGCTTGTCGCTTTTTGGATGGCGTTGCGAGACGCCTTTATGAACCGTCAGCGCAATGCGGGAGGGGATTATGCGGCCGACCCCCAGGCAGCCCGCTTCCCGGACTGGCAGGCGCCTGAAGGTGCGCCGAAAGAGAAGCTAAAGCGCGGAGCCTCCAGGCATTCCCTCACCGGGCTGGTCGAGGATTGGTGGAAGGAAGCCAAGCGAGCCGGCCGCAAGCAGAGCACCTTTGAGAGCTATCGCAACTCGATGGCACGTCTCGTGACATTCCTGAAGCATGACACCGCGAGCCGGGTGACACCGGAGGACATCGTTCGCTTCAAGGATTATCGCGTGCAGAGCGGCGTGAGCCCGAAAACAGTGAACGATAGCGACCTTGCGGGGATAAGACGGTGTTCGGTTGGGCGGTGGTCAATCGCCGGCTGCCCAGCAATCCGGCCGAAGGGATCACCATCAAGGTCGGGAAATCGCGCAAGCTCCGGTCCAAAGGATTCTATGATTCGGAGGCCATCGCCATCCTGAAGCACGTCCGCGAGTTCGTGCCCGGCCGGGAAGCCCCGAAGCTGGCGGCGGCCAAGCGGTGGGTGCCGTGGCTGTGCGCCTTCACGGGCGGCCGCGTGGGCGAGATGATCCAGATTCGCAAGGAGGATTTGCGGCGCGAAGGCAAACTCTGGGTGCTGCACATGACGCCCGAAGCGGGGCCGGTGAAGACGGATGAAGCGCGTGATGTCGTGCTCCATCACCAAATCATCGAGGAGGGCTTCTTAACGTTCTTTGAGAGGTCGAAAGGCGGCTATCTGTTCATTGACCCCAAGGCCGGCGAGCTAGGCGTGCGCAATGCGGTGAAGACTACGCGTATAAGGTCAATGAGTTCGTGCGTGAGGTGGTGAAAGACAAGAACGTTGATCCAAGCCACGGCTGGCGCCATCGCTTTAAGACTGTCGGCATTGATCAGGGCGTTGAGATGCGCGTGCTCCCATCATTCAATAGGATAGCTTCAGCATTCAAAGACAACTATGGCGGGAAAGCAAGGCAGGTTACGTTCCGACGCGAAATTCCAAAAGCAGCTAGCCTTTGTTGCTCGCTCCTGGGCCGGAGTCGAACAGCTCATCGGCTCTCAGCCTGTCGGCTGTAGGAGGTAGACCGGACTCCCCGGCGGCCGCCTCGACCATCGCTTTCAACCCTAGCGGGCAGGTTGGCAGGTATCACAGGCTACGGGCGTCCGGCTGGGCTTCCGCATCTAATCTGCCCTGTTGGCGCCGTTTCGGATCATCGGTGCCGCGCTTTAGAAAGGCGATTACCTGAGGTGCTGGCCTGGGGGCAGTGGTGCGATGGGCTTCATTTTCATAACGTACGTCGCACTTCTGGCCGGAGTGCCCGCACTTTGCCGCCGAGCGGGTCGCGCTGGTCATCGGCGATGGCGCGCACCTGCGAGTGCCAACCGTCCCGAACCCGACACGAGATGCGACCGACATCGCTCGTGCTTTGGAACGCCTAGACTTCAAGGTCACTCAGCTGAGTAATGGGACCGCTGCCGACATGCGCAAGGCGCTAGTCGATTGGCCGTTCTGCGGAAGGCTCAGTGATGGCGGTTGATTTCTATGCCGGCCATGGAATGAAAGCCGGAGGAGAAGACTGGCTGATTCCAACGGACGGTGAGTTGAGAGCGAAGCAGTCAGTCTGAGGTCGGTCAATCTTCAAGTCAGCAAGGCCTTTGTCAAGTCGGCTCGACCATAGTTTCTAATCGAGTGGTTTGACGCCGCCGCTGATCGCTGTTCCACGGATGGCAGACACGCAGTCTTACCATCGGCGGCGTCAAAACCATCTAACGAATCGAGCCGGGCGACAAGATCACCGGCGATTGCCGCTGCAGCATCTGATTAAGCGCGGGGTCCTGTAAAACCCGCTCCCTTGGCGTGAGCGCGGGTTGAGACACGCTTCGGGGCGGCCCCCGTCGGCGAACAACCCGCGGCGCGGTTTCAGCCGCGTCGGGCGAGGAAGGAACCGCTTGAGGTTTAAAACGACCTTCGTCACTGCGCCCCACGTCAGGTGACGGCGGGGGCGGCGGCGGTGCTGTTTTGGGAAAATTCGTCACGTAGACCAGCAGTGGTTTAGGCGGAGGAGCAGGTGGCGGTGGTGGGGTAAGGGCAACGGTGAAGCGATTTGTGTAGTCGGACGATCCGCCGAGTCCTGCACCGGCCGAGACCGGATTTGTAACAGGTATCAAAGTGTAGCCAAACCGGGCGCCCGCGGTGGCAACGATCTTGAATTGCTTCGTGAAGCTGAGGCTCACTAAGGAATCTTTGTCGATCGCCTTGACGCTTCCTTCGAACCAGTATGCCAGGCCCATATGCGTTTCAGACGGATCTGGCCCTGAGCAGGTGTTGCCAAAATGCTCCACGGCTTTCTGGAACGAATTTGCGAATTTGATGGAATTGGTCCGCGTGTCCGCATCGCTGATGCTGCCGCTCGGTGTCCCGGAAACAGTGGCGAGACCCCAAGGACCGGCAACGTTGACACTGCCGTCGGCGCTGATCGACCTCACCAACGTCAGATCAACGTCCGTCGCAGCGATCCATTTCATGATGTCTCGGCTACGGACCTCAGGGTCCCTGCTCATCGCGACGGCAGCCAATTCACATTCGATCGAGTCGACGATTGCGCCTATCTCGACTTTTGCGTGGTCAGCTGACTGCGGAAATGCCGTGCAGCCAGCTAGTGCAAACACGCAGGCGCCAGCCCCAATTATTCTCATGTCGCACCCCCAAATGCCCGAAGGCGTGTAGTCAGGCGTAGGCTCGAATGCAACCTAAGGGTCACAAGTGTAAGGGAGTGTGAAAAGAACACATCTCATAATGTTGGCCCGCAGTGTGATTTTTTTGCACTTCGCTGACGCCATGGCCATTGGAGCGATCTAAGAGGGGGACATAGCACCCCGTATATTTCCTAATGACCTGATCAAACCTGTAGGCGTTGATCTCGCCAAGAACTATTTTCAGATTCACGCGCTATCTAGCGAGGCTGCGCCGGCCGTAAAGCGCAAGCTGACGCGCCGAACAATGCGCGAGTTTTTCTCGAAGATCGAGCCGTGCCGCGTTGGCATGGAGGCTTGCGGCTCAGCGCACTATTGGGCGCGCGAACTAAAGGCGATGGGACATGATGTGTCTCTGATGCCGCCCGCCTACACAAAACCATATGTCAAGCGGGGTAAGAACGATGCCGTCGATGCGGAGGCCATCTGTGAAGCGGTCTCGCGACCTGCAATGCGTTTTGTGCCGATCAAGAGCGCTGATCAGCAAGCGACACTGATGCTGCACAAGACGCGCGAGCTGCTCGTCAAACAGCGAACGATGAACGTGAACGCTTAACGCGGCCACCTAGCCGAATTCGGTCTTGTCGTCGCCAAGGGCACCGGCCGCGTCGACGAGCTTTTAGACCTCGCAGAAGCCGACACGACTCTTCCGGACGCCGCTGTCATGGCTGCAAGGGTTCTCGGTCAGCAAATTGATGCACTCGGAAGCGCGCTCGATGATTTGGAGAGGGAGATCGCCAAGGCCCACGCGCGAAGCGAGACGAGCCGTTCGCTCGGAGAAATTCCCGGCGTTGGCAAGCTTGTTGCCTCGGTAATTGCAGCCAGCCGCATCCAAATCAAAGAGTTCTAAGCTTGGTAAGTGCAAGAAAGGCATGATGAAAGACAACGGTCGCCACCGAAAACCAGGAAAACCCGACCAGTCGTGTGAGCTCTAAAGCTCGGATCCTTGATGTGACCCCTTGGTTGTCGGACTTCATCAGGGCCCGCGGAGATATGATCCGCGCTAAAGGCCGGACATACGATCGCAGCCGTCCAAGTCGTTCGAAGTGCCAATCATCTGTTAGTATTCGGCAAGACATGAGGCCGGCTCTGTTAATCCTATCTGTCTATTGAAGGCTTTGGCGTCGTGTTTGTACGGGTGGGTAGTATTGGATACTCGATCTTAGGTAGCCGCCCGGTAAGCGAATTCAGAAACGCCACAATGTCGTTTTCTTCCCCGTCGCTAAGCTTGGCGCCGAGCTGGATTTCACTCATCAGGCCAACAGCTTGCTTTAGGCTCCAAACCTGGCCCGAATGGAAGTAAGGGGCTCGCAAAGCAACGTTCCGCAACGGCGCCGCGCGGAAGACATATTCGTCGCCGACCGCCTTGGTGACCGCGAATCGGCCCTTATCGGCTTTCGGAAGCAGGGTTGCGTCCGGCTTCTTCATCACGCCGAACTGGAAGTAGGCCTGTCCACCGACATTGATTCCATTGTGGCAAGAGGAGCATCCCTTCTCCATAAACAGCGCCAACCCTGACTTCTGCTGATCATCGAGAGCATGTGTATTGCCCTCCAAATACTGATCGAACGGGGCCGCAGGTGTGATGAGGGTGGCTTCAAAAGCCTCGATTGCCTTCGCAAAGTTTTCAAAGCTGACCGGGCTCGCCTCGTTCGGGAAAGCATTTTTGAACAAGACGACATAGCTGGCCATTGAGTTCAAAGTGTCGAGCACATGATCCGGAGTCGCATTCATTTCGGCGCTCGCCTGCACAGGGCCAGTTGCTTGCGCCTTGAGGTCCGCGGCGCGTCCGTCCCAGAATTGCGCCGCATTGAACACCGCGTTGTAGACGGTTGGGGCCCGACGTAGGCCGACCTTCCAGCCGTGACCGACTGAGGTCGGACCGGCATCGACTCCGCCGCTGCCGAGATTGTGGCACGTATTGCAGCTAATGATCTCGCTTGCCGATAGCCGCGGATCGAAGAACAGAATCTTGCCAAGCTCGACCTTTTCATGCGTGACTGGATTGTCCTTTACCGCAGGAATGACTGAGGGGATCGGATGGAAGATCTGCCTGGCAGTTCTCATCAGATCATCGTCCGCGCTAGCTCCTGACGACATCAGCAGCCCAATCGCCAAAACAGATGCTTCAGCGACAAGCCGAAGCTCCCGGATCGATTTGTTCATACACCCGCCTCATCAGTTCTGATTGAATCAAGGAAACAGTCGAAAGCGATGCCACACTCTGTTCCCTCAACGGGCCGGCGCAGCATGCACCGGATCCTGTGAAGCGAGGCTGCATCAAATGTTCGATTTCGAGGTGCTCGCTGCCGGCGCTCGCCCAAGAGGCTTTAAGCCGTTATTTGATTCGCGAGTTCGCTTTGAGCTTAGATCACGACCCTTGGTAGATCAGACTAGCGCCTCAACCTTCGGAATGACGGCCGATCTGACAACAACAAGCGTGCCGAAAAAGGATAATCTGTCCGGTGGCCGCATCGGTTCTCCATTGAGCGATTGGGTGGCCAATACGCTCCAGCGAAGTTGATCTATCCGTGTTGCACCGCTGGTCGCGCTCAGCGCTCACGGTGCCGCTGGACAATAGCAACCCCCATGCCAGTTGCATCTGACATGCAAGCTGCTGATTTAGTTACCAAACGAATCCGGGCTACCGAACAACGTCGGATGTCTTGTTTTGATGAATACATCCAGTGTCACAGATGCGACAAGCGCCAGTCCCGGCTAGACATCATCGCACAGAAAGCTTTGTGATGAGATCCAATCGCCAGGCTTGCCGGCCACACGTGCGACGGCGGTACAAAGATCTACGCTGGCCTACGGCGAGACACTGAGCCGAGGCGCCCGGCGGTGCGCATCGCTCACGATTTCGCCTCGCCCTGCCAACTGAAGGCTCTCCGACCTCATATCCGGGCCGGCTCTTTGCGCGCCGCCGCCGAAATCCCACTCGTTTGTAACAGACGAGCCCCGAAGCCTGACATGGCTTGTCTGGGTTCGCTGGCATGGCAGTCGCCGGTGTCAAAACTGTTACCCAGAGTATGACGGTACGACCGTCCGATTTACTCGGATACTCCCATTCGACACCAGCTTAAGTCCGGCCTGACACCTGATCGGGCCGCCTGTGGGTTGGGATAAGAACCATTTCGACCCACTCACGGCCGAGTGGCAGCTTTTGAAATCCTGCGCGCTGATCGCAAAAATCGCTGAACTTCTGCAGAAGCAATTGTCACTTCGTGCTCTTGCGTTGAAAAGACTTCGGTACAAGAGGACATGTTGGTAGGAGATCTTTACATCATGTCCGCAGATGGCCACGTCGTGAGATCTCATCGGCATCTTACCGAGGGAACGACGTGATTGACCAATTGTCCATGGCTGGTTCAAGTTAAATATGGTGTCCGTGATGGCTTCAATTGACGATCGATTGAATGAGATCCGAAACGTGCGGAATGACATTTGGCGCTGTCGAAGAAAGCTTAAAAGCGAGCTAAGTGATCTCGAGCGTAAGGTTCTCGAAGATCGCCTGCTTGAGCGGCAATCTGCCTTTGAACGGCTCCTAGCGACCACGTTTCCTTTTGCATTGACACTGTCAAGCAAAATTCGGGACCTGCCGCGGGTCATTGGCGCGCAAAATGGCGTCGGCTCATAGAACGCATGCGCGTCAGAAACGTAGGCTCCGTCGCCGCGGACCGCCGCGCTCATCATGGCCGCCGCTGAACTGAAATGCGCCGGTCCTCGGCCTTGGTTCACCGATGTGCTGGCCCGCGGCGCACCGTGAGCGTCGATAATGAAACCGTTCGGGCCGCCCATCCAGGACCACGGCTGGGGGACACCGATTGCGCCGTTGTCCGCGAAACCGCGCTCACCATGAGTAGCTTTCATCCGACAGAGCGATCGAAGAAGCTTGAATCGGCCGTAGCGTCAGATTGTACAGAGCAGGCGAACGATACTCCAGACTAGGTGTGGCCGAATGAGAAGACCCGTTATCGCTTTTGTATTATGTTCCGCTCTCGAGTTGCTCGGGCTAAGCACGGGCGCGGTTGCGGACACAAGGCGGTACGCGTGCACGATCACTGCCGCCGATAGGGATCCGGCCGGAGTTCGGAACGAGCGGGTCATTCTCACGGTTCAATATGGCTGCCGGATCGCGGATGGTCTCTCGAGGGACGCGGGGATTACAGCAGTGTCGGTCAGCGAGTGGGCTGCTGATAAAGGAACGTACCTAGCGTCCCTGGAATTGCACCGCGCGCTGGAGGGAGTTGCAATTGGGCAACTCTCCGAAGCGACGGGCTTCTCTAGCATGGAAGGCGAGGAAGGCATTGCGGTCGCAACTTCCGGCACGACAGTATTCAAGTTCGCATCTGGCTCATTGGCAGCCCTTTCAGGGAAGACCCTTAAATTCACCACCAAACTTACTGGCCTACGTAGCTTCGAATTGGAGTTCACGGATTGGCCAGAATCTCTTTTTTGGAAGTGACTCGTGTCTCACGCTGATTTCCGCGAGCGCTCGGGCGGACGAGCCGCTGTCGCCTCTTAACTCCACACGATGAATGCCGCTCCGGCCTGTGTGCCGTCCTCAAAGACGAGCACACCGCAACAAAGGTTGAGCCCAAACTCCGAAGGCACTTAAAGGCGCTAGACTACTTCCCAGCGCACATTAGGTCGACGCAGCCTGAATTCAGAGTCGGCCGGTCGGCGGAAAACTGCAAGGTCGAACGGGATCAGCGCTTGACTTGTTAGGCTGCCATTGATTCATTCCTATGAATCATTCGTGAGCGAACCGTTAAAGCGCGCGACAAGCTCGTTGGCAAGCTGCCGGCCACCGGCGAGTTGCTGCGCGGTTCGTAGCTGGAGCGCACCGTCCGACATACCAAAGGCTGTTCTAAATGCGCGCGCGGCGAAGGGCACCGGGTGTTCGTGCTCACCGTGACATACGCCGGCGGCCGCACGCAGCAGTTCAGCGTACGTCACGAACGGGTCGCCGAGGTTCGTCGCTGGCTCGACAAATATCAGAAGCTGAAGCAGGCGATCGAGGGCATCTGCCAACTCAATCATGAGCTGCTACGTCCAGAGCCGCATCGAAGGCGCGCGGGGCGGCGAGATGATTGAGATGCGGCGGGCGCAACTCAGCTTTGGCGATGGGCTGATCGCCTAGCAAGTGAGTGATCTTCGCGAAGAGTGGATGCAGCACGCCGATCAGATGCTGGCGAACGAGCAGATCGTGGCCGCGGTGCACGAAGCACTAGCGAAGCGGTGCCCGAAGAGCCGCAGTCGTGGTCGGCTCGGCACGATCGCAACCACCAGGTCAAGCTGAGGCGCGTGCCGCGGCTGATGGCGACTGACGCCGGGTTCTACTCTGCCAGGAACGAGGCCGCTGCGAGAGCAATGGGGTCAAGGGGTATGCATTCCCAATCGATCGAGCAAAAGCCCTGAGCCGCAAGCGCGAACAGAAGAAGCGCTGGTTCCGCGATGGCCAAAAATGGCGCACGCGATGTGAGGGACGCATCAGCGTGGTTAAGCGGCGAAACGGTCTCAATCGATGCTGACAGAAGGATGACGCCGGAATGCAGCGCTGGGTCGCCCTCGTCGTGATCTCAACCTCGTCAACATCGGCTGGACGATGAGCAGGCGAGCCGCTCCGTACACCTCGCCCCCATCATTGCTCGCTTCAGACCCCCGCCGTCCACCCGGCCGGGTTTGTTTTGGTCCATGCCTTGGCCAAAGGCTGGAAAACATCAATTTCGCGCCGGGAAGTAGACAAAAGTGGGCTATCCACGGGCACTATTTGCCGAACGGAGAATATGCGATGAACCCTCAACGCGAAATTGAGGGTAGCCCGCACTGATCGAGCCGCTCTAGCGGTGTCCGTCTGGAGGGCCTCGCGCTCATCAGCAGACCGCCCTCGTTGTCGCTGCACTCGGTGCCGGCTTCGGCTCATCGTGTCACGCTTCCGCAAGCGGCGATAGAAAAAGTCGACGCGCGCCCAATCAAAGTGCCGAATTGCGTCGTGGCGTGTCTGACCGAGATGCTGAAGCGAGCTGCAACTGGACTGCCGAATGACAAGAACGGGGCCATTGTAGAACGCCGACCCCTTTACCCCGAACGACGAAGGGCCACGAGCTTGCGCCTTTAAGGCTATCGCGGGTTGAGAATCGATCAGCCCCACATGCTCTCCACGAGATCGGTGTCGCCACATTAGAGCGCGTCTCCACGAGATCAACTGGAATGACGAGCGAAGCGAAAGATCGCGCGTAAGTGAAAGAAAGCGTTCTGCTGACAACTGAGTTCTCTTAGTCTTCCGGAAGAGATGGTGCAGCTCAATCACCACTTTCTTACGTTCGCAAACACCATGCGCGCATCTACGTGCGCTGAAGTCCATCTCGAACCGATGGTGTTTGCGATCGCTCGATGGGTGCGCCAAGCAAAGCTGCCGCACCGGAGTGACGTCGGCGCGCGGGGAAGAATTTAGCCATCTCGCTGGCGGAGAGCGCAAGTGATTGTTTTGTTTCAGACAGGGCTTTAGCGGGTAAGCCTGTCGGTGCCACGCAGGGTCAGTTTTATAACAATCCGCATCCTAGCAGCTATCTAGCTCTACAGACGTGAGTTTTTGTATTCAACCACCGCTGGCACACTCGTTGCAGACCCTCGCGCAACAGGCGGCTGTTAGCCCTTTGCATCGACATGCAGAGGGGCAGGCCGCCCCCCTGATGGCACGCGAGCGAGTAAAGAAGCCGATATGACCAATCGCTGGAGGGCAGGCATGACATCACCGAGACGCGTCTTGGTCAGCGATTCCGTCGACAAATCAACAGCGTCACGCATTGTGCTCGCAAGCGCTTAGCCGAGATGAGCTGCAACATCCAGATCGGCCGCTGGATCCGGAAGCCCGCGAAGTTGCGTTCGGTAGGACCGGCCATGGAGATTTGCACGCTTTACACCTCAACGCCGGATCGGAAATCCGTCGATCTACCGGAAAAGCGTCGCTTCTTCATTTGAGACGACAATGGAAAGGAAATTCGTGTGAGCCGAGCAACTACCGAAAGCGTCGCAGAGATCAAGGCGCGCAACAAGCAGCTAATTGATGAGGTGTTGAAGGTCTACCCAGAGAAGACCGCCAAAAGGCGCGCCAAGCATCTGAGTGTTCACGAGGCGGGAAAGTCGGATTGTGGCGTCAAATCCAATATCAAGTCCATTCCGGGCGTAATGACCATCCGCGGCTGCGCCTACGCGGGCTCCAAGGGCGTGGTCTGGGGGCCGATCAAGGACATGATCCACATCAGTCACGGTCCGGTCGGCTGTGGTCAGTACTCATGGGGCTCGCGGCGCAACTACTACGTCGGCACGACCGGCATCGACACGTTCGTGACACTGCAGTTCACTTCCGATTTCCAGGAAAAGGATATCGTGTTCGGCGGAGATAAAAAGGTCACAAAACTCATCGACGAGCTGCAGGAGCTGTTTCCTCTCAACAGGGGCATTACCATTCAGTCCGAATGTCCAATTGGTTTGATCGGTGACGATATCGAGGCAGTCTCCAGAGAAAAGTCAAAGCAATATGGCGGCAAAACCATCGTGCCTGTGCGGTGCGAGGGTTTTCGTGGAGTGTCACAATCGCTCGGCCATCACATCGCGAACGACGCCGTTCGAGATTGGATCTTCGACAAGAGCGCCCCAGAAGCCAGCTCTAAATTTGAGCCGACCCCATATGACGTCGCCATCATCGGTGACTACAACATCGGCGGCGACGCCTGGTCGTCACGGATCCTGCTCGAAGAAATGGGCCTGCGCGTCATCGCCCAGTGGTCCGGGGATGGATCTCTCGCTGAATTGGAGGCGACGCCGAAAGCGAAGCTCAACATATTGCATTGCTATCGCTCGATGAACTACATCTCACGGCACATGGAGGAAAAATTTGGGATTCCCTGGTGCGAGTACAACTTCTTCGGGCCTTCCAAAATCGCGGAGTCGCTGCGCAAAATTGCAAGCTTCTTCGATGATAAGATCAAGGAGGGCGCCGAGCGCGTCATCGCGAAATATCAGCCGCTGGTCGATGCGGTGACCGCGAAATACCGGCCGCGGCTCGATGGCAAGACCGTAATGCTGTTCGTAGGCGGCCTACGTCCTCGCCACGTCATCGGCGCGTATGAGGACCTCGGCATGGATGTTGTCGGCACAGGCTATGAGTTCGGTCACAACGACGACTATCAGCGCACCGCCCAGCACTACGTCAAGGACGGCACGCTGATCTACGACGATGTCACCGGCTACGAATTCGAGCGCTTCGTAGAAAAGATCCGGCCCGATCTCGTCGGCTCCGGTATCAAGGAAAAATACGTCTTCCAAAAAATGGGCGTGCCGTTCCGCCAAATGCATTCCTGGGACTACTCGGGTCCTTACCACGGTTATGACGGCTTCGCGATCTTCGCCCGAGACATGGATATGGCAATCAACTCCCCGATCTGGGGGAAGACCAGCGCACCTTGGAAGGACGCTCCGCGGCCGAGCCTCATGGCGGCGGAATAGGAAAGCCGACGCTCGGGCCCTTTCTTCCGCAGAGGAGGGAAGGGCAGGAGAACGAACACAAGAACCTGAAGAGTGCCATGATGACACAGAACGCCGAACACATCCTCGACCACTCTGAGCTTTTCCGGGGAGACGAATACCAGCAGATGCTGGCCAATAAGAAGGCGCTATTTGAGAATCCGCACGATCCCGCCGAAGTCGACCGTATCAGAGAATGGTCCAAGACGCCCGAATACCGCGAGAAGAACTTCGCCCGCGAGGCGCTAACTGTTAATCCGGCGAAGGCCTGCCAGCCGCTAGGTGCGGTGTTCGCCGCGCTCGGGTTCGAGCGCACACTGCCGTTCGTCCACGGCTCCCAGGGTTGCGTCGCGTATTATCGCAGCCATTTGTCGCGGCACTTCAAGGAGCCGACCTCGTGCGTCTCCTCGTCCATGACGGAAGACGCGGCTGTGTTCGGGGGGCTCAACAACCTGACCGACGGGCTTGCCAACAGCTACAACATGTACAAGCCGAAGATGATCGCGGTCGCCACGACCTGCATGGCGGAAGTCATTGGCGACGACCTCAACGCCTTCATCAAAACATCAAAGGAAAAAGGTTCAGTCCCCGCGGACTACGACGTACCATTCGCTCACACTCCTGCATTCGTCGGTAGCCACATTACTGGCTACGACAACACGCTCAAGGGCATCCTCGAGCATTTCTGGGATGGCAAAGCCGGCACGGCGCCTAAACTCCAGCGCAAAGCGAACAACTGGATCAACTTCATCGGTGGCTTCGATGGCTACACTGTCGGAAACATCCGTGAGATCAAGCGCATCTTCGAGCTGATGGGGATCGGCTACACGATCCTCGCGGATAACAGCGATGTGTTCGATACCCCCACCGACGGCGAGTTCCGCATGTATGATGGCGGCACCACACTAAAGGATGCCGCGAACGCAGTCCATGCGAAGGCAACCATTTCCATGCAGCAATATTGTACGGAGAAGACGTTGCCCTTCATCAAGGTGCACGACCAGGAGGTCGTCGCCTTCAATCACCCGCTGGGTGTCAGCGCCACGGACGATTTCCTGATGACGCTGTCGCGTATCACCAACAAGGCAATTCCCAATGCGCTGGAGCGGGAGCGCGGGCGTCTGGTAGACGCAATGGCTGACTCTAGCGCGCATGTTCACGGCAAGAAGTTCGCGATCTACGGCGATCCCGACCTCTGCTATGGCCTGGCCGCATTCTTGCTGGAGCTTGGCGCTGAGCCGACGCACGTGCTCTCGACCAACGGAAGTAAGGCCTGGGAGCAGAAGATGCAGGCGCTGTTCGCGAGCTCGCCGTTCGGTAAAAACTGCCGCGCCTTCCCGGGCAAGGATCTCTGGCACATGCGTTCGCTCCTGTTCACAGAACCAGTCGATTTCCTGATCGGTAACACCTATGGCAAGTATCTCGAGCGTGACACTGGAACGCCGCTAATCCGCATCGGGTTTCCCATCTTCGATCGCCATCATCACCATCGTTATCCAGTGTGGGGCTATCAGGGTAGCATGAATGTGCTGGTCAAGATTCTCGACAAGATCTTTGATGAGATCGATCGAAAAACCAGCTCAGTTGGCAAGACAGACTACAGCTTCGACATCATACGTTGAGGCGAGCGCCCCGCCTCATTGTCCGCAGGAACAGCGGCGCTGTGGCGGGGATCCCGGGTTATCCGCCGGACCATCCTCTTGGTCTGTGCGAATGTCTTGACATCCCCGAAAGAGACGCCATGACTTCGCTTCCCACGACCATACAGGACGTCTTTAACGAACCGGGCTGCGCCAGGAACGCGAGCAAGTCGAACGTCGAGCGCAAGAATGGATGCACCAAGCAGCTGAAGCCGGGCGGCGTCGCCGGTGGGTGTGCCTTCGATGGCGCCAAAGTCGCACTGCAGCCCTTCACCGATGTTGCCCATCTTGTGCATGGTCCAATCGCCTGTGAGGGCAATTCCTGGGACAATCGCGGTTCCGCCTCCTCCGGCTCCGATCTGTGGCGCAGAAGCTTCACCACAGATATGAGCGAGACCGACATCGTGTTCGGCGGCGAGAAGCGGTTGTACAGGGCAGTCAAGGAGATCACAGAGAAATACGACCCGCAGGCCATCTTCGTCTACCAGACATGCGTGCCCGCAATGATCGGTGACGACATCGATATGGTCTGCAAGGCGGCCTCCGCCAAATTTGGCAAACCGATCATTCCCATCAATGCACCGGGATTTGTGGGGTCGAAGAACCTTGGCAACAAGCTCGCGGGCGAAGCACTGCTGGAGCACGTCATCGGTACCGGAGAGCCCGATTACACCACTGCGTATGACATCAACATCATCGGCGAATACAACCTGTCCGGCGAACTCTGGCAGATCAAGCCGCTGCTCGATGAGCTCGGAATCCGGGTCCTGTCGTGCATCTCGGGGGACGGCAAGTATCGCGAGGTCGCTTATTCGCACCGAGCCAAAGCCGCGATGATGGTCTGCTCAAAGGCAATGATAAACGTCGCACGCAAGATGAGGCAGCGCTACGGCATCCCGTTTTTTGAAGGCTCGTTCTACGGTATTGAGGATTCCAGCGATTCACTGCGCCAGATCGCGCGCATGCTGATCGAACGCGGCGCGCCGGCTGAGCTGATGGAGCGCACGCAAGCCCTGATCGCACGCGAAGAGACCAAAGCCTGGGCTGCGATTGAACGTTTCAAACCACGCTTTGCCGCCAAGAGGGTTGTTCTCATCACCGGTGGCGTGAAATCCTGGTCGATGGTGGCCGCTTTGCAAGAGGCCGGGCTCGAGATCGTCGGCACGTCCGTGAAGAAATCGACCAAGAAGGACAAGGAACGTATCAAGGAATTAATGGGCCAGGACGCCCACATGATCGAGGACATGTCGCCTCGCGAGATCTACAAGATGCTGAAGGACGCAAAAGCCGACATCATGCTCTCCGGCGGCAAGTCGCAATTCGTCGCACTAAAGGCGGCGATGCCGTGGCTCGATATCAACCAGGAGCGCTGCCACGCCTACATGGGGTATATCGGGATTGTCAATCTCATGGAGGAGATCGAGAAAGCGCTCTACAATCCGATATGGGATCAGCTCCGCCAACCCGCGCCATGGGATGAGTTCGACCGGAAGCGTCAGGCAAGGACAGTTGCGCAGATGTATGCGCAAGCCGCTGATCCAGTTCGGGACGCGAGCAAGAACGGCGTCAATACGATAAGTTCCTCCAATGAAGGTGAGGCCGGCGGTGGTGAGAGCGCGATTGAGGCGCATGGCCCGAATCTCGCCAAGCCCGCCAGGACGTGGCCGTGCACCAATTCCACCGCACGGTGCGTTGCTTGTAAGGACATTTGTTCCGATCTGCAGCCCCCGGCACTGCAGGCGGCGGAGTAGGGGAACGACATGGCGATCGTCACGACCTCGAAGAAAGCCTGTTCGGTCAATCCGCTCAAAATGAGCCAGCCGATCGGCGGCTCATTTGCCTTCCTGGGCCTGCGCGGCGCGATGCCGCTTTTGCACGGCCCGCAAGGTTGCACCTCCTTCGGGCTGACGCTGTTCGTGCGCCATTTCAATGAAGCCGTGCCGATGCAGACGACCGCCATGAGCGAGGTTGCCACCGTGCTCGGTGGCCACGAGAATCTCGAACAGGCGATCCTCAACATCTACAATCGGGTCGAGCCCGAGATCATTGGCATCAATTCGACTGGCGTCACCGAGACCAACGGCGATGACGTCGAAGCCTTCATCCGGTTGATCCGACAGAAGCATCCGAAGCTCGAAAAGCTCCCCCTTGTCTACGTCTCGACCCCGGATTTCAAGGATGCCTTTCAGGATGGCTGGGGCAAGACAGTGGCGCGGATGATCGAGGTGCTTGTGGCTCCGGTCGACACAGCGAGACCGCGCGATATCTCCCGCGTCAACGTACTACCTGGTTGTCACCTCACGCCCGGCGATCTCGACGAGCTTCGCACGATTTTTGAGGATTTTGGGCTCAAGCCCTCGTTCCTGCCGGACGTTGCCGGTTCGCTGGACGGTCACATCCCCGACGAATTCACGCCTACCACGATCGGGGGCATTGGAGTGGACGAGATTGCGACCATGGGGCAGGTGGCCTGGACGATCGCGATCGGCGCACAAATGCGCCGTGCGGCCGAGGCCATGCAGGTGCGGACAGGCACGCCGTTCCGCCTGTTCGAGCGGCTCTGTGGCCTTGTCCCAAATGACGAATTCATCGCCTTCCTGAGCCAGATCAGCGGCCGGTCGGTGCCCTGGAAATATCGCCGGCAGCGTGGACAGCTGGCAGACGCCATGCTGGATGCACATTTCCATATCGGCGGCCGCAAGCTCGCGATCGGCGCCGAGCCGGACTTGTTATTCGATCTCTCCAGCTTGCTCCACGAAATGGGCGCACAGGTAAGTGCTGCGGTGACGACGACGAACTCACCGGTGCTCCAGCGGGTCAGGACCGAGGACGTCCTGATCGGCGATCTGGAGGATCTTGAAGAGCTTGCCAGGTCGCGTGACTGCGACCTCTTGATGTCGCATTCACATGGCCGCCAGGCCGCTTCGCGACTCAATGTCCCGTTCTTCCGGGTCGGCTTTCCGATGTTCGATCGCGTTGGCGCTGCGCACCTCACGATCGCTGGCTATCGCGGCACGCGCGATCTGATCTTTGACATCGCCAATCTGATCATCACCGACCGCGAAGCCAACCATGGGCCGACGTCCGACACCTGGCGATCAACCTGCGGCGGGCCGCAGGCCAATCCGCCCCAGTTGCATTGAGCAGGTAGAGAAAACAACCCGGATGAAAGTTGCATTCGCCACTCAGGACTTGAAGCACGTCGATGCCCACTTCGGCTGGGCCAAGAACATCGCGATCTACGAGGTGGACCCGGACGGGCATCGGTTTATTGAGGCGATCCAGTTCGACGGGGACCTCACCGAAGACGGCAATGAGGATAAGCTCGCGCCGAAGATCGAGGCGATCAGGGAGTGCGCAATCCTCTATGTTGCGGCGATTGGCGGCTCGGGTGCTGCGCGAGTCGTCGCCAGGAACATCCATCCCATGAAGGTGCTGCAGCCAGAGCCCATCCACGATCTTTGCGTCAAACTCGAAACCGTGCTGAAGGGGTCGCCGCCGCCCTGGCTGCGGAAGCTGCTCACCAAAAGCCGTGAACGTACGCTGGATTTCGAAGCCTGAAGGAACAAAGATGGCCGATCCGTCTGAAGTCACTCCAGCCGCCGCCGCGGCGGAGGGGCCATTTCTGAAAGAGCTCATCAAGATCTGGCGCGCCCAGGACACCCACTGCGCCTGGGAGGGCAAAACGGATCTCGAGCTGCTCGAACCCTACGTTCTCGACAAGCGCAAGCGCCGTGCGCTGCCGATCGTCGGCAATCCCGACCCGGACACGACATGGCGGCTGGAGCTGTTCTTCGACGCCGTTGCGCTCTCGATCGAGAAGGCGACCGGTGTGATGATCTCGCCAATGCTGAAGATGCATCACGAAGGGTTCGGTCGGATCGTGCTGATCGGCGGCCGGCTCGTTGTCGTGAGCAAGCACCTGCGCGACGTGCATCGCTTTGGTTTCGACCATCTCTCTGATCTCGCCAATCAAGGCGACAAATTCGTCAACAGTGGCGTTCAGATGATCCGTAAGTTCCCGGAAGTGGCGAGTTGTTGAGGCAAGTGTGAGCGACATCGAAATTCTGAAAGCGGAAATAAAGAAGCTGTCGGCCAAGGCGGCTCAGGCCAAGATGGACCTCCACGACCTCTCCGAGGAGCTGCCGGTCAACTGGTCGTCGATCCTGAGCGTGGCCCAGAAGGCCCACGCTGCCTTCAGCGAGCTCGAAAGCAAACGCCAATATCTCCAGGCGCTGGACAAAACATAACGGACGGTTAGCCATGTCATTCAGGACCCGCGACGGTCGCAATTGGAGGCCGGACTACCTGGTTGCTATTGATCCCAAGAAGTGCATCGGCTGCGGCCGCTGCTACAAGATCTGCGGCCGTGAGGTCATGACGCTGAAGGGGCTAAGTGAGGGTGGCGAGATCATCGA
The DNA here is from genome assembly GCF_023073535.1 of Bradyrhizobium sp. 179. Taxonomy (NCBI): domain Bacteria; kingdom Pseudomonadati; phylum Pseudomonadota; class Alphaproteobacteria; order Hyphomicrobiales; family Nitrobacteraceae; genus Bradyrhizobium; species Bradyrhizobium sp. 179. The sequence continues at coordinate 80,121 of NZ_JADPJR010000033.1, forward strand.
TCTCGACGAGGACGACGATGAGCTCGAAAAGAAGGTCATGGTGCTGAAGGACGAAGGCGCTTGCATCGGCTGCAGCGCCTGCGCCCGGGTGTGCCCAACAAACTGTCAGACCCACACACCACCTGGTTGACTTAGCTTTCTCCGACGAGATCGACGAGCCAGTTGTCAGATAGTAGCTGGTAGGGAACGCCCAGATCCTACCTGTTCTGGCGTGAAGCCGGCAGTTTCCGAATCGGCCGCGACCTCGCATGGGCCCCGGCGGCGAAGGCCGGCAGGATCGTGAAAACGACAACGCCGACACCGTCGTTGAAGAGTGCCTCGCCCTGCATCTCGACCTTTCAGGTGCCTTTACATTTTGAGCGTACCCATGACCGCCACCGCATCGGTCAGGCTGATGAGCGCGCCAAACACCAGCGCCCAGGACAGCGGCAGCGACTGACCAAGGAGACCAGCGGCCTGCCAGAATAGAAAGCCACTACGGCGCGGCTTACCAATGTTGCGAGATCGACGTGGAGCGCTCCCGCGAAGAGCTAGAATTCTAGCATCCCGTTCATGACGACCGACGTGAAGTCGATCTGGAGCACTGTCTTTGTTAGCGCTTCGAACAGATGCTGTTCTGGCAACGAACGCAGAGATCCCGCGTTTACCTGACGCTTCTAGCTCGATCGCAAGGCTCGCGAATAGTGATGACGAAACAGTGGATCAGCATACCGTAAACCCTGTGCAAAAAAGCGGGCTTCGTGCCCCAACCATTTATTGGGAACGGCGTGCGTGGATCTCATCATGGCTTGGCTGCAACAGCGGCGAGAGGCCGGATATACTAAGCAACTGGAATCGTCATTCAGGAGAACTGATAAAGAAGGTGTCGCCGGTCTGACGTCTGATGACTATCCGACACTGTTCTGTCGCCTTTGTTGGTCCGCGACACCGGCCTATTTCGCCGAGCTCTTGTCTGGCCGCAGGCTAATCCGCTGAAAAGCAATCACAATCTTTTCTTCTGCTGGGTCGGCCAAATTGGCACGAGTTTTGAAACCCTTCGTTGCGAGCTGGGAGCCGCCGACCGACCTTCATTTCGTGGATGACATCGCGATCGATGGAGCGAAGAAAGAAAAGCAAAATGGCAAATCCGCATCAGATAGCATTCTATGGGAAGGGGGCCTCGGCGAAATCGCCCCCTAACAAACAGGCTCGCCGCCCGCACTACTGCATCGTCGTGGCGCTGGCCAGGCTTGAACTCAAGGTGGTGTTCGGTTCGATCTTCCAGCGCTTTCCCGCGCTGCGCCTGGCCGTGGCGCCCGAAGGAGCGAAGTTGCGCAAGGAGATCATCACTGGCGGGTTCGAGGGGTTCCCGGTGCTCTGGTGATGCTCGGACGCCGCCGGGAATCGCGATGTTCTCCGCAATTTGCCGGCGCGCCTGGCGCGCGCCGATCAGATCAGCCAGCCAACAGGTAACCAAGATGGACGTGCAAGAAACCACGGCAGCATGCCGGGACGCCTTCGCCGAACTGGCGTCGCCAGCGCGCATCCACGACCCGTATCCGTTTATGCACTGGTTGCGCGAGCACGATCCCGTGCATCGCGCGGCGTCGGGCCTCTTTCTGTTGAGCCGCCACGCCGACATCTACTGGGCGCTCACGGCCACGGGCGATGCGTTTCGGGCACCGGCGCCGGGCGAACTGGCGCGCCACTTCCCGCGTGCGGCGACCAGCCTATCACTCAATCTGCTGGCGTCTACACTAGCGATGAAGGACCAGCCGACGCATACGCGTCTGCGCCGGCTGATCTCGCCCGATTTCACCATGCGCCAGATCGACAACCTGCGGCCGAGCATCGCGCGCATCGTCGCAGCGCGCCTGGATGGCATGGCGCCCGCGCTGGAGCGCGGGGAGGCGGTGGACCTGCATCGGGAATTCGCGCTGGCCTTGCCCATGCTGGTCTTGGCCGAACTGTTCGGCATGCCCCAGGACGACATGTTCGGGCTCGCCGCCGTCATCGGCCCCATTCTGAAAGGCCTGGGCCCGCACGCCAGCGACCCCCAGCTCGCCACGGCGGACGCGGCCAGCGCCAGGGTGCAGGCCTACTTCGGCGACCTCATACAGCGCAAGCGCACCGATCCACGCCACGACATCGTGTCGATGCTGGTCGGCGCACACGACGACGATGCCGACACGCTGTCGGATGCGGAGTTGATCAGCATGCTTTGGGGCATGCTGCTGGGCGGCTTCGCAACCACTGCTGCGACCATCGACCATGCGGTCCTGGCGATGCTGGCGTATCCCGAACAGCGGCACTGGCTTCAGGGAGACGCCGTGGGGGTGAAGGCATTCGTCGAAGAAGTCCTGCGCCGCGACTCGCCCGTCATGTTCAGCGCCACTCTGCGTATCGCCCAGCGCGACATCGAATTGGGCGGCGTGGTGATCCCGAAGAACGCGGACGTGCGCGTGCTGATCGCGGCCGGCAATCGCGACCCGGACGCCTTCGCCGATCCCGACCGCTTTGATCCCGCGCGGTTCTACGGCACCAGTCCTGGCATGTCGACCGACGGGAAGATCATGCTGAGCTTCGGCCACGGCATCCGCTTTTGCCTCGGTGCGCAACTGGCCAGGGTGCAGTTGGCCGAGAGCCTGCCGCGGATCCAGGCGCGCTTCCCCACGCTGGCATTGGCCGAGCCGCCGACGCGGGAGACCTCCGAGTTCCTTAGGACGTTCCGCGCGCTGCCGGTGCGGCTGCATGCGCAGGGGGGCTGAGATGCGCATCTTGGTCGACCAGGATATGTGCGCAACCAGCGGGCAGTGCGTGCTGACGCTGCCGGGCACCTTTCGCCAACGCGAACCCGACGGCGTGGCCGAAGTGTGCGTGGCGACGGTCCCGCAGGCGCTACACGCCGCCATGCGACTCGCGGCCAGCCAGTGCCCGGTCGCCGCCATTCGGGTCATCGAAAGCGACGATGGTGATGACGAGTGCGCCAGCGTCGACCCTGCGCCTTCTCCTGCGGAGGCCGAGCGACATGCCGCGAAAGACCAACGCAATCCAGGAGGACACGGTGGCACGGTTTGAAGGCAAGGTGGCCGTAGTGACCGGCGCCGGCGCCGGCATTGGCAAGGCATGCGCCCTCGCCATCGCACGCGAGAGCACCAGAGTGGTGGTGGCCGACATTGATGGCTCGGCGGCGATCGCCTGCACCGCGCAGATCGCGGCCGAAGCGGGCCACGCGCTGGCCCTGGCCATGGACATCGCCGATGCGCAGGCGGTTTCAGCGCTGCTCGAGACGGCGGAGCGGCACTTCGCTGGGGTCGACCTGCTGGTGGAGTGACATGCATCTGACCCCGCGCCACCGTGCGATCCTCGACCTGGACCTGGCGGCCTGGGATCAGACCATGGCGACCAATCTGCGCGGCATGCTGCTCTGCTGCCGGCAGGCCATATCGCCCGCGGCGGTGGCGCGATCGTCAACATGTCGTCGTGCCAAGGGCTCAGCGGTGACACCGCGCAGACGTCCTACGCCGCGTCGAAGGCGGCGATGAAAATGCTGTCGGCCTCGCTCGCTACCCAGTACGGTCATGCGCAGATCCGCTGCAACGCGATTGCGCCGGGTCTCGTCATGACGGAGCGTCTCCTCGCCAAGCTGCACGAGTGCATGCAACGGCATCTGCGCCGGCACCAACTCCTGCCGCGCGTCGGCTGGCCCGAGGGACGTGGCCGCGCTGATGGCATTCCTGCTCTACGACGATGCTGCGTTCATCACCGGCCAGGTCGTGTGCATCGACGGCGGCATGCTGGCGCATGTGCCGACGTACGCCGACGATGGCAACAGCCGCGCCGCGCGGCCTGCCGGCACACCGCCGAAGCGGCCGCGGCGCCGCGCTGCTGATGGACATGCTGCTCAACCCGCTGGACCGTCGGCACCGGCTGCGGCACGACATCCCGGTCGTGCCCGGCGCGTTCCCCCTGGTCGGGCATCTTCCCGCCATCGTCTGCGACCTGCCGCGCCTGCTGCGGCGCGCGGAACGGACGCTGGGCAGCCACTTCTGGCTGGATTTCGGCCCTGCCGGACACCTGATGACCTGCGTGGATCCGGATGCGTTCGCACTGCTCCGGCACAAGGACGTGTCCTCGGCGCTGATCGAAGAGATCGCGCCCGAATTGCTTGGCGGAACGTTGGTTACCCAGGACGGCGGCGCGCACCGGCAGGCGCGCGATGCGATCAAGGCGGCGTTCCTGCCCAAGGGGCTGACCCAGGCCGGCATCGGCGACCTGTTCGTGCCCGTCATCCGGGCACGGGTGCAGGCGTGGCGCGATCGCGGCGACGTAACCATCCTGCGCGAAACCGGCGACCTGATGCTCAAGCTCATCTTCAGCCTCATGGGAATCCCCGCGCAGGACCTGCCGGGATGGCATCGCAAGTACCGGCAAGTGGTGCAGTTGATCGTCGCGCCGCCGGTCGACCTGCCCGGACTGCCCTTGCGGCGCGGCCGCGCCGCCCGCGACTGGATCGACGCGCAGTTGCGCCAGTTCGTCCGCGACGTGCGCGCGCATCCCGCGCGCACGGGGTTGATCAACGAGATGGTGAGCGCTTTCGATCGCAGCGAAGATGCGCTCTCCGATGACGTCCTGGTCGCCAATATCCGCTTGCTGCTGCTTGCGGGTCACGACACCACTGCCTCAACGATGGCCTGGATGGTGATCGAGCTGGCGCGGCAGCCTGTGCTGTGGGACGCCCTGGTCGAGGAGGCGCAACGCGTGGGCGCGGTGCCGACCCGGCACGCGGACCTGGCGCAGTGTCCGGTCGCCGAGGCGCTGTTCCGCGAGACGCTGCGCGTGCATCCGACGGCCACGCTGCTGCCGCGTCGCGCGCTGCAGGAATTGCAACTCGGCCAACGGCGCATTCCCGCGGGCACCCATCTGTGCATCCCGCTGCTCCATTTCTCGACCTCGGCGCTGCTGCACGAGGCGCCTGATCAGTTCCGCCTGGCGCGGTGGCTGCAACGCACGGAGCCGATCCAGCCGGTGGACATGCTGCAGTTCGGTACCGGCCCACACGTCTGCATCGGCTACCACTTGGTATGGCTGGAACTGGTGCAGTTCTGCATCGCCTTGGCGCTGACCATGCACAAGGCCGGGGTGCGGCCGCGGTTGCTGAGCGGCGTCGAAAAAGGCCGGCGCTATTACCCGACCGCACATCCGTCCATGACAATCCGCATCGAATTCTCATGAGCTGGCATCGCATCCCCGTGTGGCGAGGCAGCGGCGCCGGCGACGCGCGGCATTGCTGCACTCGGCGCGTGCGCTCGGTGCGACGCCGGCAACACCGCGGCGGCTCGGCGCTCGCCGTGGCCGTGTCAGGTACAAGGACATGAACAACATGCAGACCGGTTCTACGCTACAGGACGACCGAACTGGCGTTTCCGCGCTCGGCGGATTGGGCGCGCAGGTGCGCGGCGCGTCCGGCAGGCTGCTGCCGGAGATCTGGATGCAGGACGGCGCAAAGCGGGTCGAACAGACGCTGGCGCGTCTTCTCTGCGCCGAAGACAATGGTGAGACCGAGCTGATGGCGGCGATGCGCTACGCCACCTTGAATGGCGGCAAGCGCACCCGCGCCTTGCTCTGTCTGGCTGCCGGCGCACTGGCTGACACGCCGGCGCACATGCTCGAGAACGTCGGCGCCGCCCTCGAGATGATGCATGCCTGTACCCTGGTCCACGACGACCTGCCCGCGATGGACGACGACGTGCTTCGCCGCGGCCTCCCGACCGTGCACGTCAAGTTCGGCGAAGCCACTGCGATCCTGGTCGGCGATGCGCTGCAGGCGCACGCCTTCCTGACCCTGGCGAGCCTGGATGCGCCGGGCGACAACCGTATCGCGCTCGTGCGCGAACTGGCGCAGGCGGTGTCCGCCGAGGGTGCCGCAGGCGGGCAGGCCATGGATCTGTCGCTGGTCGGAAAGCACGTCGAGCTGGACAGGATCGTGGCGATGCACCGGATGAAGAGCGGAGCGCTAGTGCGCGCGTCCGTTCGCATGGGCGCCCTATGCGCCATCGCGGAGGATGCCGCGCACGCTGCGCTGTACTGTGCGCTCGATCGCTACACCGCCTGTTTCGGCCTGGCGTTGCAGGTGGTCGACGACATTCTCGACGCGACAGCTGATACCGCGACGCTGGGCAAGACCCCCGGCAAGGACGCGGCGGCGCAGAAGCCGACCTGCGCGTCGATCATGGGGCTGCAGGCAGCGCGCCAGTTCGCGCTGGATTTGTTGCGCGACGCCGGGGAGGCCATCGCCCCGCTGGGCCCTCGTGCGGAACGGTTGGCGCAGATGCTGCAGCGGGCCAACGCGTATCTGTTCAAGCACGCGCCATGCGCATGAGCGCGCCCGTCCGCATGGAGTCGCCCCTGTGCCGCTGCGATCGCCCGGCGGCAGCGGTGCATGCTGCATTGTGTCCGAATCCGCGGCGCCGATCGCAGCCGTTGCCCAGCACGGCCGCGGCGCGCTGCGCGCAAGCCTATGCGGCGGACCGGCGCCAGCATCGGCGCGTCGCCGCGCCGGAGCAGGGCGACCGTCCGGCGCTGCCCATGCGCCGGGCCGCGACGGGCCTGCGGCGACGTGCGCGGCGTCTGCCCGAACCGTCTGCAGAAGGAACATCCCGAGTGAACGCGCTGTCTGAACAGATCCTTTCCGAATTGCGCCACCTGCTGAGCGAGATGAGCGACGGCGGCAGCGTCGGCCCGTCCGTCTATGACACGGCGCGAGCTCTACAGTTCCGCGGCAACGTCACCGGTCGGCAGGACGCATACGCGTGGCTCATCGCGCAGCAACAGGCCGATGGAGGATGGGGAAGCGCGGACTTCCCGCTGTTCCGTCATGCGCCCACTTGGGCGGCGTTGCTGGCATTGCAGCGTGCCGATCCTCTTCCCGGCGCTGCCGACGCAGTCCAGGCTGCAACCCGGTTCCTCGAGCGCGAGCCCGATCCCTACGCGCAGACGGTGCCGGAAGACGCGCCGATCGGCGCGGAGCTGATCCTGCCGCAGTTGTGCGGCGAGGCCGCATCCTTGCTGGGCGGCGTGGCGTTTCCGCGCCACCCGGCGCTGTTGCCGTTGCGGCAAGCGTGCCTGGTCAAACTGGGGGCGATGACGACGTTGCCGAGCGGTCATCCGTTGCTGCACTCCTGGGAAGCCTGGGGGACGTCGCCGACCACCGCATGCCCGGATGACGACGGCAGCATCGGCATCAGTCCGGCGGCCACCGCCGCGTGTCGTGCGCACGCCGTGACACAGGGGAGCACGCCGCAGGTCGCGCGCGCCGACGCGTATCTGCAGGCGGCATCGCGGGCGACGCGCAGCGGCATCGAAGGTGTCGTTCCCAACGTCTGGCCGATCAATGTGTTCGAGCCATGCTGGTCGCTCTACACCCTGCATCTGGCGGGGCTGTTCGCGCATCCCGCGCTCGCCGAGGCGGTGCGTGTGATCGTCGCGCAGCTCGACGCCCGCCTGGGCATGCGCGGTCTGGGCCCGGCCTTGCACTTCGCGGCCGATGCGGACGACACCGCCGTTGCGTTGTGCGTCCTCCGCCTTGCAGGCCGCGACCCGGCGGTCGATCCGTTGCGCCATTTCGAAATCGGCGAGCTGTTCGTCACCTTCCCCGGCGAGCGCAATGCCTCGGTGTCGACCAACATCCATGCCCTGCATGCGTTGCGACTGTTGGGAAAGCCCGCCGCCGGCACCAGCGCCTACGTCGAGGCCAATCGCAACACGCACGGTCTATGGGACAACGAAAAATGGCACGTTTCGTGGCTGTATCCCACCGCGCATGCGATCGCTGCGCTGGCGCAAGGCAAGCCCCAGTGGCGCGACGAGCGCGCGCTGGCGGCGCTGCTGCAGGCGCAGCGCGACGACGGCGGCTGGGGCGCCGGTCGCGCGTCCACATTCGAGGAAACCGCCTATGCGCTGTTCGCGTTGTACGTGATGGACGGGAGCGAAGAGCCGACAGGGCGCCGGCGCATCGCGCAGGCGGTGGCGCGTGCACTGGAGTGGATGCTCGCCCGCCATGCGGCGCATGCATCGCCGCAGACGTCGCTGTGGATCGGCAAGGAACTGTATTGCCCCACCCGGGTCGTGCGCGTGGCCGAACTCGCCGGGTTGTGGCTGGCGCTTCGTTGGGGGCGGCGCGTCCCGGCCGAGGGAGCAGGAGCGGCGCCATGATTCAGACCGAACGCGCGCTGCAGCAGGTGCTGGAGTGGGGGCGTTCCCTGACCGGGTTCGCCGACGAGCATGCCGTGGAAGCGGTCAGGGGCGGCCAGTACATCCTGCAGCGCATCCACCCGAGCCTGCGCGACACCAGCGCCCGCACCGGCCGCGATCCGCAGGACGAAACGCTGATCGTGGCGTTCTATCGCGAACTGGCGCTGCTGTTCTGGCTCGACGATTGCAACGACCTTGGCCTGATCGCGCCGGAGCAGCTCGCTGCGGTGGAGCAGGCGCTGGGGCAGGGCGTGCCGTGCGCGCTCCCCGGATTCGAGGGCTGCGCTGTGCTGCGTGCTTCGCTGGCCGCGCTCGCCTACGATCGTCGCGACTATGCTCAGCTTCTCGACGATACCCGGTGCTACTGCGCGGCGCTGCGCGCCGGACACGCGCAGGCGGCAGGGTCGGAACGCTGGTCCTACGCCGAGTACCTGCACAACGGCATCGATTCGATCGCCTACACGAACGTGTTCTGTTGCCTGTCGTTGCTGTGGGGGCTGAACATGGCGACCTTGCGCGCGCGTCCGGCGTTTCGCCAGGTCCTGCGGCTCATCTCCGCGATAGGGCGCCTGCAGAACGATCTGCATGGACGCGACAAGGACAGGTCGGCCGGCGAGGCCGATAACGCGGCGATCCTGCTGCTGCAGCGCTATCCGGCTATGCCTGTGGTGGAGTTCCTAAACGACGAGCTGGCCGGCCATACGCGCATGCTGCACCGGGTGATGGCTTCAGAACGCTTTCCCGCGCCGTGGGGACCGTTGATCGAGGCCATGGCGGCCATCCGCGTGCAGTACTACCAGACCTCGACCAGCCGCTACCGCAGCGACGCTGCGGGGGCAGGCCAGCGTGCGCCAGCCTGAACGCGCGGGAGGCGGCGGCGTGCGCGCGCTGCCGTCGGTCCGATCCGACGCAACGCCGTCGCCCGATGTGACGGATGGAGCGAGCATGAGCGACACCGCCCTGAGCCGGCGCAAGGACGACCATCTGGACATCGTGCTGGATCGGCGAACGGCGCCGGCCACGATCGCCGCCGGCTGGGAGTACATCCGTTTCGAACACTGCGCATTGCCCGAGTTGGACCTGACGCAGATCGACCTGCGCGCCTCGCTGCTGGGCAAGACCATGCGCGCGCCGCTGCTGATCAGCTCTATGACTGGCGGCACGTCACGCGCCGAGGCCATCAACCGGCATCTGAGCGAGGCAGCGCAAGTCTTGGGGATCGCCATGTGCGTCGGTTCGCAGCGCGTGAGCCTGCAATCCCGCAACTCCCAGGGGCTGACACGCGCGCTGCGCCGCCTGGCCCCAGACATTCCCTTGCTGGGCAATATCGGCGCTGCGCAACTGCGCGAGACCGACGGCCTGGACCTGGCGCGCCGGGCGGTGGATGCGCTGGAGGCCGATGGACTCATCGTCCATCTCAATCCGCTGCAGGAAGCGGTACAGCCGGAGGGCGACCGCGACTGGCGCGGCGTCCTGGCGCAGATCGCTCGCGCCGCGCGCAGCGTGGGCGTGCCGATCGTGGCTAAGGAAGTGGGCTCGGGCCTGTCCGCCTCGGTGGCCTGTGCGCTCGTCGAGGCGGGCGTGGCGGTGATCGATGTTGCCGGCGCCGGCGGCACCAGTTGGGCCGCGGTGGAGGGCGAGCGCGCCCGCGATGCCGCCGACCGTGCAGTGGCGATGGCGTTCGCCGATTGGGGGATTCCGACCCCGGCCAGCGTGCAGGCGGTACGTCGGGCGCTGCCAACGGTGAAGCTGATCGCGTCGGGCGGAATCCGCGATGGCGTCGACGTAGCCAAGGCCATTCGCCTGGGCGCGGACATCGCCGGGCAGGCGGCCGGCGTGCTGCGCGCGGCTACGGTATCCACCGAGGCGGTTGTCGCGCATTTCGAGATCGTCATCCGCCAGTTGGCCGTCGCCTGCTTCTGCACCGGCTCGGCTGATCTCGCGGCGTTGCGTCAGGCGCGCTTGTTGCCCTCGGCGCATCTGCCCGCCGGTTGATGCCGGCGTCGCCCGCACGTGGCGGCGGGCGCCTAATCTTACTGAGCCAGAAAGTCGCGGATGCGGGTGGATTCGCGCTGGCGCGGATTTGTTAGGGTGTTGCTTCGTGATCAGGGAAGCGCCCGGCGATGCCCGACTGGACAGCTCAGAGTGAAGCCGCATTTGACGCTTATGTCGATGCTTTGATCGGGGTGATCGGCCAAGCCGAACGAGCTGAGCCCCTGAAGGGATCGGAACAAGGTGCGCCGGGAGACCGGCAAGGAGTAGATGGTGCAAGTCCATTGCAATGAAGGAGTAGCGATCCACATTGACGCCCAGTCATGCGCGGTCGGTCGTGAGGAGACCGGTAACTTCTCTGGGGTCAAACACGGGTTGTTAGGCTCGAGCAGTCCATCAGCATCGTTTTGAGACAAAGCGATGGCGGTGGAATGGACGCTTACGATCGAGGGCCGGAACGAATTTGGTGAAACATGCCGGAAGGAGGTCCGCATAGACAAGAGCTGGGAGAGCCTATTCGACGGCGACATCGGCTTGTCGATCGGCGATAGCAAGAGGATCATGGCAGCGCTGCAGAACGCGGTCGTGAATCATGAGGCGGAGACGTATGCCCTTCTTCGCCGGGTTTGCCCGGAGTGCCATACGTTCCGACCGCGTCAAGGACTACACGACACGCCCGATCCGAACCGTCTGCGGCACCGTTGAGGTTCGCAATCCCCGGATGCTGTGCCGGGAATGCCGTCCAGGGATGGTCGGTGCTTTCCGCCGCCGAAGGAAATTTGTCCCGATCGAGCGACACCGGAGCTGATGGAACTGACGGCGCGGCTAGGAAGCATGCTGCCCTACCGGCAGGCGCCGAAGGTGCCAGACTCAATTGAGCCAATATGCGACGAGAGCGGCGAGATGAACAGTGGCCAAGAAATTCCCGGCCAGCTTGTCGTATCGGGTGGCGATGCGGCGGAAGTCTTTAGCCTGCAAAAACAGCGCTCGATGACTTTCGGCCTTTGTAGGCGCGTTTGTTGAAGCGATGGATGACAACGCGGTTGGATTTGTTAGGGATGACGGGCTTGGCGCCGCGACGAACAATTTCGCCCCGAAGGTCGACGCCGTCATACCCTTTGTCAGCGAGGAGCGCGCTCGTGGGCCGCCCGAGCGCCAGAACATCGGCCGCGATATCGGCATTCTGGCCTCGGGTCAGATGCCGGACGACCGGCCGGCAGAGCGGATCGCTCAGCGCATGGATTTTTGTCGTGCGGCCTCCGCGCGCGCGGCCGATTGCTTGATTGTGCTCCCCCCTTTTCCGCCGGAGGCACACCGGTGAGCTTTAATCGAGGTCGAGTCGAGCGACAGCACGACGCCGTCTTCGCCGGGCTTGGCCAGCGCTTCGAAGATTGCGCACCATCGCCCGCGGTTGGCCCCGCGGTTGAAGCGATTGTAGACGGCCGTGTAAGGGCCGTATTCACGCGGGCAGTCGCCCCATCGCGCACCCGACTGCAGCGTGTGAATGATCCCGGGTCGTCGTCCCGATCCGGCCCCGTCAGTCCCGTCGGCAGATGAGGCTCGATACGTCCCCATTGCCGATCATTCAGCCAAAACAAACCCGCGCGCATTCTCTCGCCCCCGAATCAAAAACTCACAGGAGAGGGAATCACCTGGCGCTATTTAGGTACAGGTCCTGGGACAGCTTCGGTTGCGGCATTCTGCATAGCTTCGCTTCGTTCTCACAACATTGAGGACGGCGGCCAAGTCTGCTCAGCTATCGCTTGGCTTGGCTCGATCGATCGGCACCCCGCCGTCGCATTTTGAGGCTCTGCGGAACTGCATGTACGAGGCAAACCGCTCGACGCTGGCTCGCTGGGTTCTCTCGAGCGATGCAACCTGCGCGTTACCCAATCCCCGGGTCGGTTTCCATCGTCCATGGGCGCAGCTCGTCGACAACTGTCGGCTGGCGAGCATCGACGCGCGACATCTCTGCGCCACGCAGGCTGGCAAAGGCCTGGCGCACAGCGCGAAAGCCGATCCATACATCGTCGATCCGCCCTCTGAAATGTGACCGCGATCATGAACCGATGAGCACTGGAATGTCCGGATCCCCATGGATGCAGTCAGCCGGACCGTCGCGGCCAGCCGCTCCTCGGTGCAATTGACGACAGTGCTCTTGACCAACACACGCTTAGCAGAGTGGCGGTGTGTTCTCTCCCGAAAGGTAGGCCGATAAGTCCATCACCAGGGTTTGTCAGAGCCAGTCCCGGCGAAGCGGGTGCAGTGACTCTCTCTGCGGCATACTCGTCGAGCTGGTGAGAGAGAGGGTCTGAGGCGATGCCTCAGACGGGACGGTTTTCGCTTCTGTTCTTCACCGGCTCCATTTTGGCCAGGCCGTCCTCGTATGAAATTTCCGTGTATGATCCACCGATGTCCTTGGCCGCGTCGAGCAAGTAGTCGAGCCTACCGGCCGTACCGAGCTTCTTGATGTCATTCTTGTCGACGCCGGCGAGGTCCATCATCTCCTTCCATACAGTTGATTCGTCGCAAGGCAGAATGCGGAAGGTGATGTCGCCTATCTTAGTGCGGTACTTCGCGAGCAGATCAATGTTGTTGCAGAACATGAAATAGCTGCCTTTGGGGCTCAGCCTGCCATCCAGAACCTTTGCGGCCTGAGGTAGATAGGCGAAGGAATGCAGATATCCGGCAAGGACTGGGATGGTCGGTTCGCCTTCCTGCGCGATTGCAAGAACTTGTTCGATGGAATAGTCCGGCGGTCGTTTTTCGTCGGCGAGCTGGGCTTGGAACTTCAGCGCGATGTCGCCCCGAAATCCAAATCGCCCCGACTTCGTTGTCTCGGTCTTAAGCACCGCATTCAGCAACCGCCCCTCCTTGTCCAACTGGCCAAGAGCGGTGTTGTCGATCGACGTCATGGAAGGCTCCTCATCAATCTGTCGTGTACATTCATCGCCGAACGCGGCGTGTCCGCTAACCCTATGCAAGTTGTTTGCCGTGCGCCTATGTCTGCAGCGACGCACAGCGTAAGCGGCGGCTTGGCGCAATGTGCATGAATACGTGCCGGCACCATCACGAGGTCTCGGCCGGATGAGGTCGGGACGCCGGAAAACCGCCTGTCGCAAAGCCGACAGGTCGCAAATCGTATGGTCGCCGCCTGCAAAACCAATTGATTTCAGCTGCATCTCGACTGGCATGGGATTTGCGAATTGTGCCTCGCGACAGAAACTGAGAGCGAGCCAGAAATGATCAACCTAACGGATAGCGCCATCAACGCACTGAAGGCCGCAATCTCCTCGACAGCCCAGCCGGCAAGCGGTTTGCGGGTCATGGTCGAAGGCGGCGGTTGCCAAGGGTTCACATACAAAATGGGTCTTGCTCATGAGCCGGTCTCCGATGAGCCCGTGTTCGAGCAAGACGGGATCAAAGTCTTCGTCGACAAGGCGAGCCGGGCGCATCTCAACGGCACCACGATCGACTTCGTGGTGTCGCTCGAAGGATCAGGGTTCCGCTTCGATAACCCAAATGCCAAATCGAGCTGCTCCTGCGGCAAATCGTTCAGCTGAGCCGCCTTCGGACCATTCGCAATGGAAGGAGCATCGAACATGGGCCTGAAGGCTGAACGAACGAAGCAATCTTCGACTGCAGAGCCTTCCGATCGCCAGCGGATTGTCCGCGCCGTGCTCGATGAGAGTCGGCCAAGGCTCAGGCGTGATCGTGGGGATTGTGAGCTCGTCGAAATCGAAGGCAACAAGATCATGGTCAGGCTCACCGGCGCCTGCATGTTATGCAAGCTTGCGGGAACGACGCTCGCGGCCATTCAAGCGCGCCTGATCGAGCGGCTCGGCGAGTTCGTCCGCCTGATCCCGCTCCCCGGAGCTGCCAAAGTGGGGCCTTAAGTGCAGAGCGGACAGTCCGTGCGGCCGATCTACCTGGATAACAACGCGACGACCCGTGCCCATCCTTTGGTGGTCGCGGCAATGCTGCCGTTCTTCTCTGGGCAATTCGGCAATGCGTCGTCCGCGCATGCATTCGGCATTGAGGTTGCGCCGGCATTGAAGCAAGCGCGCCAGAAGCTGCAGGCCCTCGTTGGCGCGGCATTCGATCACGAGATCGTCTTCACGTCGGGCGCGACTGAATCCGACAACACAGCGATCCTGTCCGCGCTCGCGGTGCAGGAGGGGCGCGACGAGATCGTCACAACGGCCGTTGAGCATCCAGCCGTGCTGTCCCTTGCCGAGGAGCTGGGCCGACGAGGAATCAAGACCCATGTCATTCCGGTCGATGCAAGCGGCCGATTGAACATCGAGGCTTATCGCAACGCATTGTCGAGGCGCACGTCAATCGCCTCGGTCATGTGGGCCAATAATGAGACCGGTACGATCTTTCCGGTGAAATCCCTCGCCAGGATGGCGCGCTCAGTCGGCGCGCTCTTTCACACGGACGCGGTCCAGGCGGTCGGGCGGATTCCGATTGACCTGAAGACTACGGACATCGACATGCTGTCGCTCTCCGGCCATAAGCTTCATGGTCCGAAGGGGATCGGCGCACTGTATGTGCGCAAGGACATCAAGTTCCGACCGCTGATCTTCGGCGGCGCACAGGAGCGGCATCGCCGCGGTGGCACCCAAAACGTTCCGGGCATTGTTGGGCTCGGCAAGGCGGCGGAACTCGCTGCGGCACACCTCATACAAGAGCAGATGCAGATTGGCGTCCTTCGCGACCGGCTGGAGCAAGGCATTCTCGCTCTCGGCTGTTGCATCGTGCTTGGTCATATCAAGAACCGCTTGCCAAATACGTCTAACATTGCATTCGAGCATCTCGAAGCAGAGGCCATCGTCGACCACCTGAGCCGCAACGGAATTGCCGTCTCACTCGGTTCAGCCTGCGCGTCCGGCTCGATGGAGCCGTCCCATGTCCTGCGCGCGATGAGAGTACCACCGGCCTTTTTGCGCGGTGCGGTTCGCTTCTCGCTGTCGCGCGAGACGGCGGCGGATGAGATCGATCGTGTCCTGCAAGTCCTGGCCGACATCAATGCCAAACAGAGAGCCTTGTGGCGTGCGTGTCAGGAGCGCGCGGGCGAGAGATCACAACTTGCGGAGCTCCTATGAAGGTCATGATTCGCCGTTCGCCCGAGACGGGGCTTTCGATTTACGTGCCCAAGAAGGATCTTGAGGAGTCGATTGTCGAATGTGAGCACGAGACGCTGTGGGGTGGTTGGATTCGAATCGCGAATGGCTGGGTGCTCGACCTACCCGCGATGGCGAGTGACACCATCCTTCCAATCACTATCAACGCCAAGAAGCGCGGCGGCGAAGCAACCGAATGATGAATGCTGCGACTCCACAGAACCTCGCCAAACCGGCGGATGCGGAAGCTCTTCTTGGCGGAGCGGTTTGGCCCCTGCGAGGAAGGCCACATCATTCTCTGGCTTTGGCTTGGCGTGACCGAAGGTTCCAGCCGAGCGTGCCGATGACTCCGGAAGCGCTCGAAGCATTCTTGGGAACCAAGAAGGCGCCGACGCGCGGTGCCACACGCAATATCTCGGCCTAGGCCAGCACTGAGGCGTTGGGCCAGCGAGATGGCGTTGATGGGAAGGCCCTCGCGAGGGACCTTTGTGCTGACATCGCCAGCCCGGTCGTTGCATTCCGCACATCTTCACAGCGTCAGGCCAATTGCTGCAACTCCGCAAGATTCAGTTTCGAGAGGATTGAATCTCGGGCCAGCTCGTAGCTTGCAAATCTTGATGCAACGTTCGCGATGCAAATCCTTGAATCAGTCGAACTACGCGTCAAGACTAAGGTTGTAAATGAAGCATGGTCAGACAAGGAGCGTCGATGGCGCGCGAACTGGAAGGCCAACGCCCTCCGCTCCTGACGATGATCCCTATCTATGGTTGGAACAGATCGAAGGCGCGCGGGCGCTGAACTTCGTCGAGCGGCAGAATAGCAGAACCCTGGAGGTGTTTGGCGGACCCGCAGCCGAACGAGACGGAGATGCGCTGACAGCGATTTACGACCGACCTGACAATATCCCTTATGTCAGCCGGCGCGGCGGGTATCTCTATAATCTGTGGAGGGACGCCACTAATCCACGCGGCCTCTGGCGGCGAACCACTCTGAAAGAGTATCGCACGCTGAAGCCGTCATGGGACATTCTGCTCGACCTCGATCAACTTGCCGTCAGCGAAGGCAAAGACTGGCTTCTGAATGCCACGGCCGCACCGCCTGGAAATCACTCGCGATGGATCTTGAGTCTATCGCGCGGCGGAAGCGATGCCGTCACTTTGCGTGAATTCGATTCAGACACGAAGCTCTTCATCCACGATGGCTTTATCTTGCCGGAAGCCAAAGGCAGCGGCGTATGGCTCGATTCCGATACGCTGGTGTTGTTAAGCTCCCATGGCGACGGCATGGCCGCGACCACCGGCTATGCGCGCACGGTGAGGCTGTGGCGGCGTGGTACGCATGTTGACGAAGCGGCAGTGATCTTTGAGGCCAAGGCCGCTCATGTGTCCGTCGGTTGCAGTGTTGACGACACTGTCGTGCCGCCCAGGATCTGGTTCCTCGATGCGACAGACGTCTCCAACTGCGTGGTCTGGCTGGGCGATGAAACGGGCGCCAAGACGAGGCTCGACTTGCCAAGTAACATCTGGATGCGGTCGCATCGCAACTGGCTTGCCCTGAAGCCGCGCGAATCCTGGTCTGTGGCAGGGCAGACCTATGCCGCGGATACGGTGCTCGTCATCCCGCTGCCGGCATTCCTGGCGGGCAGCCGCCAGTTCGAGATTCTCTTCGAGCCGGGGCCGCGCCGTGCGCTGCAGAGCTTCTTTTGGAGTGCGGGCAAAGTTGTGCTTTGTATTCTCGACGAACTCCGGCCAGTCTTCGAGAGCTGCACGCCATCCGAGCATGGCTGGAACTGCGAGCAATTGGGCGGGCTTCCTGATCTTGGCGTGGTCGACATCTGGTCTCTCGATCGCAATCCGTCCGAGAGCAATGGCGACTTGCTGGCTCACGTCGAGGATCCGCTCACCCCGCCGTCCCTCATCCTGATGGAGCGGGGCGTTGGCAGTCCCGCCGTGCTGAAGCAGGCGCCGAAGACGTTTGCCGCGGAGCACTGCGTGGTCACGCGGCACGAGGCCATCTCGATCGACGGTGAGCGAATTCCCTACCTACAGACCGGCCCGGTCAGACAGACCGGCAACGCGCCGGTCCATCTGAGCGGATATGGCGGGTTTGGGATCTCCGTGAAACCGTATTACAATTCCGCGCTCGGTAAGCTTTGGCTTCAATGCGGCGGCACCACGGTTCAGGCAAATTTGCGCGGCGGCGGTGAGTTCGGCACGCGCTGGCACGACGCCGGCCGGCTGGCCGGCAAGAGATTGTCGCATGACGATTTCGCAGCCGTTGCCGCCGATCTCGTTAAGCGCGGCGTGACACAGGCCAAGCGGATCGGGGCCGAGAGTGGATCGAACGGCGGCATCCTCATTACCAACATGCTCACGCGATATCCCGGGCTCTTTGGCGCACTGTTCTGCACCGTCCCGCTGATCGACATGCGCCGCTACACCAAACTGCTCGCCGGGGCGAACTGGCTCGCCGAATATGGCGATCCCGACAACGCTGAGGAGTGGGAGTGGCTGAAGACCTATTCTGCCTATCATGCCGCAAGACCCGGGCAGTCCTATCCACCGATCCTGATGGCCACCAGGCGGCGGGACGATCGCGTCCATCCCGGACATGCGCGCAAAATGGCAGCGAAGCTGCAGGCGATGGGCTATGAGGCTTATTTCTACGAGCATGCCGCCGGCGGCCACGGAAATGGCAAGGACAACAGGGAGCACGCCAGCTTGTTGGTGCTGGGCCTGCGTTTCCTGAAGAGCAGGATCGGCTGGCTGGATACCGAGACGTCAGCGACGTAGTGTAGTTGTTGGACGGCAGTTCGTGCGATGTCGACCGAGGCGGCTGCAGCCTTACGAATCTGATCGGCGTCCAAACCCGCACGACCTATTCGAGATGCCAACCAACATTTGGACGCACGGTCCAATTCGTGGCCGTCGGCACCCTGGCCACCCGGCGTTTCTCTTCACCCCGACAATGCCTTCCGGAGTGTCAGGGCAGGGGCCCGCGTGATCTTCACGACATAGGTCGGTAACAGGGGCTGCTTCTTGTCTGCATCTACGTAGGATCGCCGGTTCAAGTTGTCCTTCAAAGCGTCCGGAAACGTCTTTTGCGGATTGTGCTTTGCATACGCGTCACATTTCGGCGACAAGATCAACTCACCAGCCGCCATGCTCTTGGCCCAAGGGCATAGATGAAGCAGCGTACCCGCCGTCATCATAGCGCGGCCAGCGCTCTTGTGATCGCAATTTTTGTCAACTTTCCAACATGAGTTGATAAAACGGACATTCGAGCAGGCGTTATCTAACTGCTTGAAGCGAACCAAAAAATTCGTTTGTGGCAGGTATGGCACGCCAGTTGCTCTTGGCTTTTCAGAAACGATTCTGGGGATGCTTGCCTGGAAGGATTCGACTTGCGAAGAGAATTGGAAAAATGAGTACTTCAGCGCAACACCAGGTATCCTGCGGCGGCGGCGAGATCAGCGAGACCATGCAAGTCATGGCTAAGCACAAGAGCTGCGGTACGGTCGGTGGAAGCGGCAAGGCGAGCTGCGGATCTCAGGCCGGCATCGGCAATGTGCCAAATGAGGTCTGGGAAAAGGTGAAGGACCATCCCTGCTACAGCGAGGAGGCGCACCACCATTATGCCCGCATGCATGTCGCGGTCGCGCCCGCCTGCAATATCCAGTGCAATTACTGCAATCGTAAATACGATTGCGCCAACGAATCGCGCCCCGGCATTGTCAGCGAGAAGTTGACGCCGGAGCAGGCCGCCGAGAAGGTGCTGGCGGTCGCTTCCGCGATCCCTCAGATGAGCGTGGTCGGCGTTGCTGGCCCTGGCGACCCCCTGGCGAATCCGGACAAGACATTCAAGACGTTCGAGCTCGTCAATAAACTCGCGCCAGATCTCAAGCTGTGCCTCTCGACGAACGGTCTGGCGCTAGCTGATCATGTCGACACGATCGCAAGACTCAAGGTCGATCACGTGACGATCACGATCAACATGATCGATCCCGATATTGGCGCAAAGATCTATCCCTGGATCTTTTACCGCCACAAGCGCTACACAGGCATTGAAGCTGCAAGCATCCTCAGCAATCGGCAGCTCCAGGGCCTGGAGATGCTCACCGCGCGCGGCATCCTTTGCAAAGTCAACTCGGTGATGATTCCCGGGATTAACGATCAGCATTTGGTTGAGGTTAACAAGGCCGTGAAGTCGCGCGGCGCCTTCCTGCATAACGTGATGCCGCTGATATCGTCGCCCGAGCATGGCACCGTGTTCGGTCTCAGCGGGCAACGCGGCCCGACCGCACAGGAAGTGACAGCATTGCAGGATAGCTGCGAAAGCGAGATGAACATGATGCGTCACTGTCGCCAGTGCCGCGCCGACGCCGTCGGACTGCTTGGGGAGGACCGCGGCGCGGAGTTCACCATGGAAAAGATTATGGCCATGGACATCAAATATGATGAGCAGGCCCGAAAGGAGTATCAGGCCAAAGTCGAGAAGGCGCGCGTTGCAAAGCTTGCGGCCAAGCAGGAGCAGCTTGCGGGGCTCGCCAGCGCGTCCAGCCAAATCAAGGTGCTGGTGGCGGTTGCAACCAAGGGCTCGGGATTGATCAACCAGCACTTCGGTCATGCCAAGGAGTTCCAGATCTACGAGCTCTCGACTTCAGGCGCAAAATTCGTTGGCCGTCGTCCTATTCATCCCTATTGCCAGGGCGGCCATGGCGAGGACAGCAAGCTCGAAATCGCCATCGGCGCCATCAACGATTGTCATGCCGTGTTCGTGTCAAAGATCGGCGGCTGCCCTAAGGCCGAATTGATCAAGGCCGGAATCGAACCGGTCGATCAGTACGCCTACGAGTTCATTGATGGCTCGGCGATCGCCTGGTTCAAATTCTATCTCGATAAAGTCAATGAGGGGAAGATCAAGCACGTTGAGCGGGTCGATCCGGCGGCCTGCCGCAATGCGCTGATTTCCGCCGCCTGAGGATGGGTTCAGACAATGCCGTTCAAGATCATCGCCTCGCAATGCACGGGCTGTTCGGCGTGCGAAACGCAGTGCCCGAACTTTGCTATTTCCGAGCGAGCCGGCGTTTTCCTGATCGATCCTGAGAAATGCACCGAGTGCGCCGCCTACTTTGATGAGCCGCAATGCGTGGCGGTTTGCCCGGTTGACAATACATGCGTGCTAGACACGGCACTGCCGCGTCACCAGGAGCCTGCTTGAGAGCTACGATGGATGTCAACTAAAGATTCAGAAACTCGGGCGGATGATGCTCCGCCTTGACGAGGCGCCGGCCGCGGCTTTCGCCTTCTCTGACCAGGTGGACGGCTCGCCCTGGTCCCAAACGTTTCTCGCAAGTTGCCAAGTCATATTCTGGCGACGAGCACGTCGGCGGGAGCGCGTCGAGCTATTCCTGTCGGCCCGAAGGCCGCCGTCTTGAGCGTGGAGGATCGATTTCGCCGATGGGCCCACGAAGAGCGGACGCGTCTTCCGCGACATCAATCCAGGCACCTGCGGCCATTGTTGATCAGGCGACATTCATGCCCGAGGCCTTCTTCAGTTGGTCATCCGAAAGAGGGCGTCCTCGCCGAGTCCTGTCTTGGTCGCACGGTGTCGAGTCGGCCGAGCATCATCCCAGGGCGACAGGGCTATCCTATCACCTCGATGAAAGTGCAGAAAGTACACCTGCGGCACGCCAAGGCGTTCGCACCGGATCACGTGATGCGGAAACGAATTTCTTGCCACTGGTGCGCTGGGCGCCACCAAGCCGGAATTCGGCTGCTATGAGAGCACCTCGTGTGGGTCTTCCGTTCTCGCTCGACGCATATTGTCGACTTGCAGATGCGTCTCGGGCAACTGGGGAAGAACGGCAGCTGTCGGGAGACTGCTGGGGCTTTGCCCCGCGGACAAGGCTGGCGCCAAGGTGTTGTTGGGCACGCTCGAGCGTATGGGCGGGACCGTGAGTGATGACGTCCACCATGCCATCGGTTGCCGGGGTAATCAGGTCGACTCTGTCGGCTGTGCGCATCCCGCGCTGAAGCACGCGCCTCGCCGCCGGCTCAAGCACGCCTCCCTCGATGGCAGACGCGCGTGCCGCGTCGATGGCTTCTTCAACATCAACTCATGGGCTCACGACAGTCTCGAGCATCTGGAGTTTAGGTTGCGGGCGTTGATGTTGCTGCACCGGGATCCCGACAGGCTCATGCAATCCGTGATCGCAAGCGCCGCCGTGCGGGAATGGAGGGGGTTGATCGAGCATCATGATAGGGTGGTCCGTAAGGCCGGGCGCCTGCAAGGCGCGGTACAATTGAACTATGGAACAGGGACGCAGCATGAGCAACATCGCCCGTGACAGTGACATCGTCGAGCTGACGGACGCCCCCTTCTTTGATTATGGTGACAACGTGCGGGCCAACCGCACCATCCGTAACGACGGCACCTATGTGGGCAAGGACATCGGTGAGGTTCTGGTCAAGAAAGGCGAGCTTGGCTATGTCATCTCCATCGGCACGTTCCTGCAACAATTTTATATCTATGGAGTCGAATTCCTCGGCTCCGGCAATCGCGTCGGCATGAAATGCAAGGAGCTCGATCTAGTCACGCCAAGCCACGAAGGCGAGGAGCCGTTCTTGCCAGGAGCGGCACCCCGATGATCGAACCAAGATCGCCAAAATACCGGTCAGGCCAACGTGTCAAGGCGGCAATCGATCTGCTCAACGACGGTTCCTTTCCCGGCGCGTCGGCGGAAGAGTGTCTGGTCAGCGTCGGGTACATTGGTGAGATCGTCCAGGTCGGTCGCCATACGGAAGCGAACCTACCCATTTATATGGTCGACTTTGGCAAGCACTTGGTGGTTGGCTGCCTCGAGGCAGAAATCTCTGCAGTCTAGGATATCGCGCAATGAACGCTGCAATCATCAGACGACATCATTCCGGATTGCCTGCGCATCCCAACGAGCTCGATCGGTGGCGGATCGTGCGCGCGCTGACGAAGCGCCAGCACTACCGATATGTCTCGCCAAAGGTGACAGCGGTTGCTGGCGGCTATCTGGTCGAGAGCCCGTGCTGCTCAGGCAATATCAATGCGGAGGGCGGCCTCGTCGACGTCGCGCTGCTGCACCACGATAGGACTGGGTCGGCATGGCAGCTGCTCCGCAAAGATCACCGCAAGGGCGTCTGGGAGTGGCATTCGACCCATCAACGGCTTGGCTTGGCGACAGCGGTTCTGAACGCCGACCCTGAACGTTTGTTCTGGCAATAAGGATTGTGGAGATGGTGCTCGAAGGCGACCTGACGGAGATCGAGCAGACGCTCGCCGCTATAGATACAGCCTCTGAGCCCTGCCTGACGCTCCGGCAGAAAGTTCCACATCTTGCCTTCTTGCGAGGCGTCCGACATGACGCAGAGTCCGTTCCGCCGGCTTGGAGTTCCACCTGCATCTGCTCGACAGTGGAGATCACTGTGTAAAGATCACGAATGATCCACACCGCGCCGCCGGCATTGTGCTGGCCAAGCGCTCTGGCAAGTCATGATCAAGCAATCGCCTTCCGGTGCCAAGCTCACACAGGACGGCTAGGCCCGCGGGTTGCTTGCCATGCCGTAGTGCCCGGCCCGGGAAATATCACGATCAGGTCGCTCGCTCGTTCATCGGGTCCATGTGACGGGGGCAGGCGATGGTCTCGCAGAAGTGTTCGCTGAGGGCGGAATTGCCTGGGTATCTCAACGTGGCTTATTAATCCAAGGATACTGCGGTAGATCAAATGGGGATGAGCGAACCGTGCTCGATCAGCTGACGAGGAGTAACGGTCAGGCATTGCAAGATTTGGCTTTGTGAGTACTCGCCCTTAAGTCCGCAGGACTTGAGAAAATAGGAGAAGACGTTTGCTCTTCGCGCGGTAACGCCGTGCACTTGCCGTGAAGGCCCGTTGATGCGCGCGCAAAGTGAGGCAGTGCGACTGTCCCGGCCGATCCGCGCTACTCCATCAATAGTATTGGCGCCTGGAAATATCATACTACAAAATTGGTGAGTGAAGTCGGCGCATTCAAGCAAGAAGCGCTTTTCGAATTGTTTTTCGAAGACGCATCGAGCTTCCCTTCTCTATGGCTTGCTTCCATGTTGAAGGGGCTGACGTGCACGTCGAAAATCGGGTTTGTCACGCGGATAAAGATCCAGAGGACAGAGGACAAATTCGCGTGTAGTTCCAGTTCTTATCTCGAAGAGAAAAATCCGCTTGAATAGTTCTCGATGACCATTGATATGGTAATGGGAAGCAGTTGCGTCTTCGCCAAGAACAAGACGCTGCAGGCAAATGTGCAAAGCGAAATCGGAGAACACGTGGCAAAAAGCACCAAGCGCAAAGAGTATACTAAGGATGACGTCAAGCTGCTCAAAGCGCACTCAAAGGCCCGCACCCCTGTAGCTAGGGTTTCAAAGCTTATGAAGCGATCCGAGGGCTCTCTAAGACAGAAAGCACGTACCTTGGGGATTGGCTTGGGTCACCAGCGCTGAGATACGCGTGAATGTTCGGAAATTGACCGGCGTGATGATCGAGGCGGGCCAGGCGGCTTACGACCGCCGGGCCACCTGATCTTTTCAGGTCCCTGCGCCCGAGGGGCAGTTCGCGCGATGAACGAGCTGACCGGTTTGCTGAGCGGCTTACACCGTGAATATAGATTTACTGAGCTGGGAAAATACGGTCCGCGAGCGTGCCGGCGGATCATCATCTCGGCCGGTAGACGTCATTCGGCGCTGAGCCATCTCCCTCTGCCTCTCGAGGCGCGGCGACTGGAACCTAAAATGGTTGCCCTAAGAGGGAGCTTGGCACCATTTTTCCCAGCGCGGGGGCCGACTCGTCGGCAGAAAGAAGGGAATAGCCGCGATCCGGCCTACGGCGACAACATAGGTAGTCCGGCAGGAGATGTGCAGACAGCAGGCGCAGAAGCGTACAAGCATTTTGTATGTTCATGCGGAACCGCGCCGGCATCCTCTTGTATGCGGGATTTGTTGTGAGGTGAGCAAAGCAATGGTGAACATTGTTCATCGTTATCATCGAGACCGTCGATTTCGCCGCCGCGAGTGCCGCGCGCGGACAGCGCGGCGGCCGCGGCAGACTCCATGTCGGTAATGAGAATTGAATTGCGGGCCGCACTCGCTAGCAGCAGGCCGCCGCATTTGCGGTAAGATCGTCTCATCTGGTATCCGACAAACGATTGAATCTGACGTCCTTCGAATGCGGGAGCTGCTCCTTGCTGCACTTTCGATATGTTGCCTCAGGCAATTTTAAGCGTGTCGCCGCCGATTTCGCGGTTGCAAGGGCAGAGCTCATCAGTCTGTATCGCATCCAGGACGCGTAACGTGTCAGTCGGGCTGCGGCCGACATTGAGGCTTGTCGCATAGACATGCTGGATCGTGTTCTCAGGATCGACGATGAAGGTGTAGCGATGCGCGATGCCATCACGCGATCGCACTCCAAGGCCATCGACCAGTGCGCCCTTGGTGTCGGCAAACTGCCAGATCGATAGACGGTGCAGATCCTTGTGCTCACGCCGCCAGGCGAGCTTGCAGAACTCGTTATCGGTCGAGCCACCAAGCACGATTGCATTGCGATCGGCGAACTGCTTGGACAGGCGAGCAAACTCAGCAATTTCGGTTGGGCAGACGAATGTGAAATCCTTCGGGTAAAAGAAGATGACTTTCCATTTTCCGGGGAAACTCCTCTCAGTCAGCGCCTCGAAGGCGCTCAGCCCGTTCTCCTCTTGCAGGTGAAAGCCGGGCTTCACGCCTGTGATGTCGAACGGCGGCAACTTACTTCCAATTCCAGGCATATTGTCCTCACAACATCGCGTCACACGGAAACAGCGTTCCGCGATTGGCAAAGCAAGCGATATGCCACCCATCTGACGGCAAGTACCCATCATGCCGATCGTGGAACATTCGCCTTTTATGATGCCGGTGTCCTTGAACCTCATCTGCACCGTGTGGTCTCCTGAATTGACTCGGCCCAGCATTTCCTGTCCGCGCTCTTTCGCCCGGCACTCGTAGTGGAATCCACGCGCCGGGCTTTGTCGGGTTTGTCTCAGAGCTCCTGCCGCTGTCGGGTCCGCCACAGCATCCAGTCTCGGACATTGCGCTATTAGCCGAGCCTAGTCAGATGCTTAACGCGCGTGCGAACGAATGGCACGCCAGTTGCTAACTGGATGCAGCAACGAGTGAGGGCTGAGGGCACGCCGACGCCGAGGGCGAGCGGTGGCCTCCTTCCCGAAACCCGTGTGCCCACGTTTCTGAGAGAGAAACAGCCTCGCGCGTTCCGCGCGAAAAATTGGCAATCGGTTGATGGAGAGCAACATGTCTTCGCTGAGACAAATCGCATTTTATGGCAAGGGTGGCATCGGTAAATCGACAACGTCGCAAAATACGCTGGCGGCTCTTGCTGAGCTGGGCCAAAGGATTCTCATCGTCGGCTGCGATCCGAAAGCGGACTCGACTCGCCTCATCCTGCACGCCAAAGCGCAGGACACCATTCTGAGTCTGGCGGCGAATGCCGGCAGCGTTGAGGACCTCGAAATCGAGGACGTCATCAAGCTCGGCTACAAGGACATTCGATGCGTCGAGTCCGGCGGTCCAGAGCCGGGGGTGGGGTGCGCCGGAAGAGGCGTGATCACTTCGATCAACTTTCTGGAGGAGAATGGCGCCTATGAGGACATCGACTATGTCTCTTACGACGTGCTCGGCGACGTTGTCTGCGGTGGCTTCGCGATGCCTATCCGCGAGAACAAGGCACAGGAAATCTACATCGTGATGTCCGGAGAGATGATGGCGATGTATGCCGCCAACAACATCTCCAAGGGTATTCTGAAGTATGCGAATTCCGGCGGCGTGCGCCTCGGCGGCCTGATCTGCAACGAGCGGCAGACTGACAAGGAGCTGGAGCTGGCAGATGCTCTTGCCAAGAAGCTCGGCAGCCGGCTGATCTACTTCGTGCCACGAGACAATGTCGTGCAGCACGCGGAGCTGCGCCGCATGACTGTGCTGGAATACGCGCCAGAGTCCAAACAGGCGGATCACTATCGCAATCTCGCGACCAAGATCCACAATAATGCGGGACAAGGCGCCATCCCGACGCCAATCAGCATGGACGAGCTCGAGGATATGCTCATGGAGCACGGCATCATCAAGCCTGTCGACGAGAGCCTGGTCGGCAAGACCGCCGCCGAGCTCGCCGCTGTTTCGGCATAGTTGATGTTTTCGGCCTTCTCGACCGGGGAAGGCCGACATCGTCCACTCAGAAGCTGGGGGACCTTCATGATTGGCACACAAAGCAAATTGGCCGATACGACGTCATCTCCTGTATCAGCAGCTCACATCGCCGAGCAGCGCGATG
Source organism: Bradyrhizobium sp. 179 (assembly GCF_023073535.1). Classification (NCBI taxonomy): domain Bacteria; kingdom Pseudomonadati; phylum Pseudomonadota; class Alphaproteobacteria; order Hyphomicrobiales; family Nitrobacteraceae; genus Bradyrhizobium; species Bradyrhizobium sp. 179. Next base: position 106,848 of record NZ_JADPJR010000033.1, read on the forward strand.
CAAGTGAGCTCTACGGGCTTCTGACCGGGCGCCGTCCAACAGAAGTCGACATCAGCGACGATGCCGATTTCGATCGCCATGTGCTCGCTTGCGTTCTCGCCGCATCCGCTATGGATGGCGGCCAACTTCCCGAACGGGCTGGCTTGACTACCCAGGAGCTCGATGCGCTCTTGGTGCAATACTTCCCATCCACCCCAGTCAGGAGTTGTACCTGGCGCGAACAGTCCGCGTTACCGGCTCCTGACGAGACGATTATGGTGCGCGACCTCCTGCTTGCGCAACGTTCCACTCATGGCGAGGTCGGCGGTTGGCTCGCGACGATGATCGCGCGGCGCGCCATGGAGCCTAATCACCTGTGGGAAGATCTCGGTCTGCGGGAGCGGCACGAATTGTCCCGCCTCCTGATGCGCCATTTCGGGCCGCTGGCGGCTCGCAACACCAAGAACATGCGCTGGAAGCGCTTCTTCTATCGCACGCTATGCGAAGATGACGGTCTGGTGATCTGTACCACGCCAGTCTGCACGGAATGTAATGATTTTGATCTTTGCTTCGGCGAGGAGAGCGGGGAGAGCCGGATGGCCGGACGCCGGCGGGATCATCTGCGTCGTCTCGATGACTCAGTCCAACCCATCCCAAGTTCGCAAGACTGAGCTCATAATGGATGCCCCCTCCTGCTCGAGTCCCGGTGTGCTGGGCGAGCGAGCCGGCAATGCGCCGCTGGAGGAAGCTGCCGTCGCAGTTAGGCAGCTCTACGGCCGTGATACCGGCGTGCTGGTATCTGAACTGGAAAAGCTCGCGGCCGCCGTTGTAGCCGCAGCGTGCCGCACGATTGCGCTCAACACGGCGGTTGTCGGCGAGCATGTCGTTACCCATAAACCCGGCATCCACAGTGGGCTCTCAAAAAGACCGGCCCACCTACCAAGCGCTGGACCCGGGGTTACTCGGCCGCTCCCACCGCATTGTGATGGGCAAGCATTCAGGCCTTGCCGCTATCACTTCGCTCTTGTCCGAGTTGCAGCTTTCGGTCACCGCCGAGCAAACCGAAACCATTCTCGCGCGCGTCAGCAAGCATGCCATCGAGCACAAAGGTCCGGTTTCGCAGAAAACGGTGGTGGCGATCTGGCGCGACATTCACGAGAGATCGCTCGTCAACCGAGGGCGATCGGGTGGTCAGCCATGCGCATCGCGCGATCAGGTTGGAACATTCGAGCCAGGATGGTTTCTCGGCGCGGATCTAATGGAGGTTGAAAATGACGACGGACGGGATCCTTTCGCAATTGAACAAGGCCTCGGCGGCAGAGGAGTTTTTTGCACTGCTCGGCGTCGAGTACGATGCGAAAATCATCGACGTGGCGCGGCTTCATATCCTGCGTCGCATGGGTCAATATCTCGCCGGCGAGGAGTTTACCGGTGCATCAGATCCTGACATCGCCTCGCGTTGCAAGGCCACGCTTGAGCGCGCCTATGCCGACTTCGTCACGTCCTCCCCGATCGAACAGCGCGTGTTCAAGGTCCTGAAGGATGCGGCCGCACCACAACCGAACAAGCATCCAGCATTGGTGCAGCTCGGTTCTTTGGAGTGAATTGAGTTTATATCTCGTGCTCTGGAGCGTGAAGGTTCAGAGAACCTGCCAACGACCCAAGTTGCAGTTACGGCCTCGCGGATCCGCAGCTTGGACACTCGGCTCCTTAAGGTAATCACGGCTCAGCCCGGATATTTCCGTCGTTTCAAGCTGGTCTCATGGTGCAGCTATCTCCTGCAATGGTACGCCGGCAGCGGGGAGCGCATATTTGGCGAGGAAAGCGCAGCAAGGTTCGGATTAATGTCTTCTGTCGCATTCCGGACAAGGGTCAGCACGGTTTCGAATCTTCCGATCCTCGTGAGAGGCTGCCAATCCGATTTCCTTCAGTATGATTCTGTATTGGCGGTCAATTTTCATCGTCTGCGCAATTGGTACGACAATTGCTGACATATGCTCAGCTAGTCTGGAGAAGCGAATGCACATCTTGGTCCGCATCGAGTTTGTTTTGGACGCCACGCAGTGTCGCGCGCGCTGCCTGTCGGCATCATGATGCGTCACGACGCCAAAGCGATGGTTGCATATTCCGGCTTGGCTGAGCTGAAAGCTGCGCTTGATCCGCGCCAAAGATTCGTCGACGAAATCACTCCCGTTGGCCGATCTATGGCCGAGACTTCCCGCGGGGACCCCTTGCTCTCCAGCGCCGGCCGCGCGGCGCCGTTGACGGGCGACTTCACCGCCGGCCCTCGTGCCCTCGCCAAGAGTTGCGGGCGTGTCGCTGCAATCGGCAAGATTGCGAGGGCATTCAGAGTAAAGGATCGCGTTTTCACCGGCAAGCTCGCGGCCGACAATGGCACCAGCCGAGCCTCACGTAGGTCCTCGATCTGTTCCAGCTCGGTTGCATCTCCAAGATGAGGGGGAGCAATCGATCGGCTCGCGTGACCGCGCGGTTGCGCGCCTCACTAGCTGCCAAATGGTGGCCCCAGAATGCCGAACCCGGAAAGAACCCGAAGCGCGTGCTTCCGGGCTCGTCGACAAAAGTCCAGCAATGGGTGTCTCGGCCCCGCGCTGCTGCCAGGCGGTGTTGACAAAATGAGGGCGTGCACGCGGCCGAACGTTAACTGAAGCAATCTTCACCCGCGAAGTCAAAGCTGGAGGCGGAGCACGCTTCGCTGGCGAGCCGCTACTGAACACGGATGGGAGTACAGATGATGAGCACCGCACCCAAAAGCGCAGCTCCGGCCGCGGGTGGTGGTCGCGCGGCGACCAAGAGGGAGCTGCCCGAACGATTCAAAGCGTATAAGCACGTCTGGGTCTTCATCGAGCAGGAACGCGGGATAGTACACCCCGTCTCCTGGGAGCTGATGGGTGCCGGCCGACGGCTTGCCGACAAGCTCAACGTTGACCTCGCCGCGGTTGTCATCGGCCCAGTCGGGGAGTCAACGCAGCAGGCGGTCGCCGAATCCTTCTGCTACGGCGCCGATCTCGCCTATATCGTCGCGGATGATCTATTGGCCGATTATCGCAATGAATCCTACACCAAGGCCCTGTCAGAGCTGGTCAATACGTACAAGCCGGAAATCCTACTCCTAGGGGCAACTACACTCGGCCGCGATCTCGCCGGTTCAGTGGCCACCACACTGCTCACCGGCCTAACTGCCGACTGCACCGAACTCGATGTCGATGCCGACGGCTCGCTTGCAGCGACCCGGCCGACGTTTGGCGGCTCACTATTGTGCACGATCTACACACTGAACTACCGACCACAGATGGCAACCGTCCGTCCGCGCGTGATGCCGATGCCCGAGCGCGTGACCGGCGTGGTCTGGCGCGTCATCTCGCATCCGCTCGGGCTTGTAGAAGAAGATATCGTCACAAAGGTGCTGTCGTTCCTGCCAGACCGCGATTCTAAAAAGTCCAACCTTGCATATGCCGACGTGGTCGTCGCTGGAGGGCTCGGTCTGGGGTCGCCTGAGAACTTCCAACTGGTACAGCAGCTCGCGGACGTGCTTTGCGCCGAATATGGCTGCTCGCGGCCGCTGGTCCAGAAGGGCTGGGTCACCTCGGACCGACAAATCGGCCAGACCGGGAAAACCATTCGGCCAAAGCTCTATATCGCGGCCGGTATTTCCGGCGCGATCCAGCATCGCGTTGGCGTGGAGGGGGGCGACCTCATCGTTGCCATCAACACCGACAAGAACGCTCCGATCTTCGACTTCGCCCACATCGGCATCGTCACCGATGCCATTCGACTGTTGCCCGCATTGACCTCTGCATTCCGCGCGCAGCTGTCGCCGCACTCGCACGACCGCATCGCTGGATAGGGGGAGCTTGTATGATCGAGGAAAGATTCGACGCGATCGTCGTCGGTGCTGGCATGGGCGGGAATGCGGCAGCGCTGATCATGGCCGAACGGGGCCTAAAAGTGCTGCAGCTGGAGCGCGGCGAGTATTCAGGGTCGAAGAACGTGCAAGGCGCCATCCTCTATGCCGATATGCTGGAGAAGCTGATCCCGAATTTCCGAGAAGATGCACCGCTTGAGCGGCATCTCGTCGAGCAACGCTTCTGGATCGTGGACGAGCGTTCGCACACCGGGATTCACTATCGCTCCGATGACTTCAACGAGGAAAAGCCGAACCGCTACACCATCATCCGCGCCCAGTTCGATAAATGGTTCTCGCAGAAGGTCCGCGAGGCCGGCGCCACGGTGCTGTGCGAGACCACGGTGACCGAGCTCCTCCAGGATTCCGATGGGAGGGTCGTCGGGGTGCGCACAGATCGAGATGGGGGTGAAATCCATGCAGATGTCGTCGTGCTGGCCGAGGGGGTGAACGGAGTGCTGGGAACGGGTGCGGGCTTAAGAACGCGGCCGAAACCGGACAAGGTCGCACTCGCGGTCAAGGAGATGCATTTCCTATCGCGCGAGACAATCGATGCCCGCTTCAATCTAAAAGGCGACGAGGGGCTCGTCATCGAAGCCGCCGGAAGCATCTCCCGCGGCATGACCGGTATGGGCTTCATCTATTCCAACAAGGAATGCATATCGCTCGGTATAGGCTGTCTTGTTGCCGACTTCCAGCGAACCGGCGAGACGCCTTACGGCCTGCTCGAGGGGTTCAAGCGTCACCCGTCCGTCGCGCCGTTGATCGAGGGTTCGGAAGTAAAGGAATATTCCGCGCATTTGATCCCCGAAGGTGGATACAAGGCGATCCCGCAGCTTTGTGGTGAGGGCTGGGTCGTTGTCGGAGACGCCGCCCAGCTCAACAACGCCATCCATCGCGAGGGGTCCAATCTGGCGATGACGTCGGGCCGTATCGCCGCGGAAGCGATCTGCCTTATCAAATCGCGAAATGATCCGATGACGGCCAAAAATCTTTCGCTTTACAAAAAGCTGCTGAATGATTCGTTCGTGATCAAGGACCTAAAGAAGTACAAGGATATGCCGGCACTGATGCATACCCACTCGCAGAACTTCTTTCTCACATATCCGCAGCTCTTCTCCAAGGCGATGCAGGATTACGTGCGCGTCGACGGCACACCAAAGCTTGAGAAAGAGAAGCTGATGCTGAGCTCGTTCATCAAGGCGCGGTCGTGGAGTGGACTGTTCAGCGATGCCCTGCGCATAGCCCGGGCCTGGCGGTGATCACAAACCAAAGACAACGACGAACGACGGAGCCAGAAACAATGCCGAGCGAGCCATCCCGACGTGTCGAGGACAAACTGTACTACAACCGCTATCTCGTTGATTCCGGCCGCGCCCATATCAAGGTGCGACCGCACACCACACCATCCTCGCGGCTCTTATCGATGCTGAAGGCCTGCCCTGCACGGTGCTACGAGCTCAGCGATAAAGGTCATGTTGAGGTGACAGTCGACGGATGTATCGAGTGCGGTACCTGCCGGGTGATCTGCGAAGAAAGTGGCGATATCGAGTGGAGCTACCCACGTGGCGGTTACGGTGTGCTATTCAAATTTGGTTAAAGCTTCGGGGTAGCGGCTGATTGGCAGGCTGCGGCGTTCTCGCGATACAACGAGATCACGCGCGAAATTGAGATTTCATCTGATTCAATCGAGTCCCGATCTTTCCATCTACCGGGCGGGCCCTTGCCAGGTTCCGCTATAATATGCCCCGGAGATAGGCAAAGCGAGCGGATCCGAAACAGGGCGCAACGCATTGGCGGCATTAGCTCGTCCACCTCGGATCTGTCGACCAATCCTGGTTCTCTTCCCCAATATCTGGCCGGTTTCGTCCTTCTTGGAGTTCGCGGCGATCCGCCTGCCGCCACTGCCTCGCGACGCTGCCTATCACCTACAAACGGAACGCTGGAATCAGGACTTCGCTTCGCCATAGCCGCCGGCCCCACGAACGTGCCATCGAGCGCCTTGTAGACAGACAGGCACGAGCGGATCACGAAATTAGCGCTTTGTGACTCCTTCGCGCGACCGCCGGCTGCGCGTTCGTCAGGCGGGCTGCGCACGCAGCACACAATTTTGCACTTTCATTCGCCTGTATCGCCGGGATATATGATCGGCCGGAGAGCATGACGATGGTTCGACTACAAACGAGCAGGGCAGCCGCTAACGCGCGGCGAGCAGAAGCACGCCATGAGAGTTCGGTCGGCGACATCCAGGCCCGCATAGCCGAACTGAGAAGCTTGCCGCGCGAGAACCTCGCGGATGCGGTGTTCATGCTCTCCATGAATGCAAGACGGCAGCGCGAGTTGATACGACATGCGATCGAGAAGCCCGCCGAGGTCGACTTGGACTTTGATCCGCTGCCGAATGCTGATTTGGCGAGCTATCTCGCGAATGATGTGGTTTCGACCTTACGCCACCACGTCGCTGACCTTCCGACCTTGCTGGACCTGGTTGAGCGAGCGCCTGACGTCTGCTTCACCGTGGATCGGGAGGAGGCCGTTTCGCTGCTAGCCGCAATCATTCGCGAACAGCGGCTCGAAGGAGTCCTTGAAGGCCTCAGGCTCGCCGGGCTCCTGAACCAGCCAGCGAAGGATCGCCATGCCTGGATCGGTTCGGAAGCGGATTTGAGAGGAGCTGCCGAGCGTGCGTGAGTGTCCAGGGGGCTTTGAGGGACAGTCCTGCAAGATGGAATGTCCAGAGCGGATGGGGACGTCAGAAAATCTCGGCGCATGCTTGCGAGCTCAAAACCGCATCGAAATTCGCGGCGTAGTTCCTTTGTCATCCGTTTAGTATTTATCGCTGACGCGGAGCCGCTATGCACGCCCGGTCGCAGTCCCCGGCCGCGTCAAGCTCGGCGACCTTCGCGTTAGCGAGGGCGAGATCCGCAGTTCTGAGCTCTCATGTCCAGTTGCAGCGCGCGTTTTCGCGCTGGCGGATCATGCAACCGTTCGCTAAGAGCCACGCAAGGGAAATCACGGCAGGACACGTCGACCGAGCCGCGGCGATGTGGCAAAGCGGCGAAAGGAGTGGGGCGTCCTGGTGAAATCGACCGTCCTTGTTTCGGTAGTCGCTGGCTGCGCCCTGGGGGCAACGGGGGAAGGCCTGGCAAGTATGCCGCGAAGCCGAGAATAGCAGAGAAGCTGAGTGGCGGCCCGCTGCAAATTGGGCAAAAGGGCCTTCTTGGGTGGCGCTGGATCGTCGACATGAACGCTTCGCCGCGCGTCTGCCATACACCCCCTATCCTTGCTCGATCCTCGGGGAAACGAACTCGCCCCGGCTATTTGCTGTGTTCGCGAGCGCACCGGGATTTCGCCGAACCTCGCGTCCACGAGCACGGCGAAGACATAGCCGAAATCCGCAGCTGAGTGCGGCCGAACGGCGCGTCCCACGTCAACGCTTGGTCAGGTCGGTCAGTAGGCCCGCTCAAACCCCACGAAGGCGCCTTCACGCGCTACGGCCAGCCGCACTCAGTGAGCTGCTGTAATAATCTGAAAGCATCCGATCGCAACTTCCATCACGATCAGCACGACTATAACGCATTCAAGACGCAGCGAGCGCCGTGTGTCGATGATGTCCGTCAGTGCGTTAGCCGTTCCGGATATGGCCGGCAGCTAGCGCTTAAGCATCTCAAGACGCTCCTTCAGTTCGTATTCGTCTTACAGACGCGAATAGAGCCGCTCGAGTTCCGACTTCTCCCAGAGTGCGTCGGGCTTTTCGGCAATGGCGACGCGGCCCGCGACGTGCTGCTGGACCAGGAGCGCATTGCCGATCAGTTGGACAATGCCCTTGCGGCCCGCGGCGTCCGGCCGCGCTCGGCTAGTTCGCGTGCAAAGGGTACGACCAGGTCGAACACCGCGGCGACACGGCACTTATCTCGCTCCAGCGCCGTGCTCTTGGCTAGCTATCGGCGATCGGCAGCCGATCGTCGCTAAATTCTCTGAGACAAAATCCGCCCGCCCGGCAGGATGACCTCGGCGCTCTGGTCGTTGCAGAGCTGCGCCTGCGCGCTCTCCTCCTCATAGGAGCTGAGTTCACCGATGACCCGCGATATCAGGGTTTCGATCAGAGCGGTTCCTTCCGAGGGCGACAATCCGATGAGCACTACAACGCCATAGCGGAAGATCACGACAAGGCCCGCATGAATGCGGAAAGCGATCGGCGTCGAGGACACTAGCTCCCGATTTCGAGAGCCGACGGGCTGATGCGATCGCCCAGCATGACTGCGCGAATGCTCAGCATCGAGGCAGCCGCCGTCTGCTCGGAGACGGCAGGCTTACCGGGCGTAAGTTGATCCATGTTCACTTTAGCATCCGGTTTGACTGCGACACGATAGCGTCTCCCGGGACCTTCAAACACGTCCAGAACTTCGTCGCAGATGGTGCAGCGGAATTTGCCGGGCGCGTCGCTGAGAGATGATGCTGCGATCTAGAAAATTCCGGCTCCAAGTTTGGATGGGTGCGTCGCCATTTCCATGTTCGTGCATGCTTGGCCGCAAGGTCAATCGAACGACCCAGCAAGCTCTTGGAGGATTTCGACGACCCGGGCCGCCAAACATTTGGCTGCGCCATAGGCGTCGTCCTCGAAACAAGGTCGAGCAAGATTGATGCCGAACCGGTGTCGTCGCGCCAACGGCGTCAGGAGGTTCCGCTTCAATGGGCGAGCGAAAATGATTGTCTGAAACGGCACAGGTTGACCAAAGACTGGCCGCGATGTGTGTCCAATTTCCTCCAGAGCATGTCGGCTACAGAACACGACGAATCCTGCGCGCCGCCGGATGCTTCAAGGCAATCAGAGCCTTAACCGCCGCAGCGGCGCTGGCATAGCTGTTGCTATGAAATGTCGCAATGACCGAGCGAAGGCGGAGTGCACACCCGGTCCGATCTGGCGAAAACAGGACGTTACAAATGGACCGAGGGTGGCGAAGGTGAAGTGCCATTTCCAACCGTCAGAGACAACGCTCCCGGCAAATTCTTGAGCGAAGGCCCGAGTACAACGGCAGAAAGGACTCAAGACCGTGCATATCGAACCCGGAATAGTAACAGACGCCAAGCTCGTGTTGAGGTACGCGACAGGCATTGCGATGGGCTGCGTCATCGCCAAGCTTGTGGTCGAGACCATACGCGAGCGGGGCGCAATGTCATTTGCTGTGCAAGCCATCGCCGCGACGGGCCTTGTGTTCACGTTTTGCGAAATCCTGCCGCACTTTGCGGTTGGGGTCTCCGAAGTGCAATTCGTCCCGCGCTCGACGCTGTCACTGTTGTTCGGCGCGGCGCCGGCTGCCCTTGGTCTTGCGCTCGGCCTTTTGCTGCAAGGCGTGCTCTTTGTTCCGACCGACCTGCCGCAATATGGTATGAATGCCACGACGCGTCTAGTGCCGCTGTTTGCGATCCGGGCGCTCGCCAAGCGGCTCATTCCATCCAAGGCTGCCTATCGCGATCTGCAGTACAGTAATGCGATTGCGCTCTCGACTGCGTATCAATCTGCTATCGTTGTCTCGGTCGCGTTTTGGGCGCTTTATGGCGCGGGCTTCGGTACCGCCAACCTCGGTGACGTCGCATCGTTCGCGGTTTCCTATGCAGTTGTGGTCTTGGTCGAGCCGCTGGCTGATCTGGTTGTGCTGGCGCTCGCGAAACCAATTGGGTGGCGTGAGTGCGAGGGCATCTGTCGCCCACCGCTCTTAAAAGGCATGTTGCTGTTGATAGCAACGATGGCCGTCATGTCGCCCGTTTTGCTCAAGCGATGCGTACGCTTTCCCCGATAGCAGCCGGCTGCCGCGATCCCGGGCGACGCGCGCTCGCTGCTATCCGTGGCAGCGAGGGGGCTGAGCTTATGCTCATTCCGCACAAGGCGACCAGGAAATCATATCTCGACGACTTGCGGCCGGCCGTCCGCGTCGGTCCGGTCGCTAGTGAGCGGACGCGCACTACCGAGTTCGACCGGCTGGTGCGTGATGCGGCCAAAGCGAACTACCGCAACGACCTGGAGGAATGGCGGGATGCGGTCAGCGCAGCAGCCTGGTCGCAGAGCATCCGGGGCGAGGTTGGACGCGAGGGGAGTCTTGCACTGCTGATACACGGGGATTCATCCGTCGAACGAGCTTACCCATGCAACATTAGCAGCCTCCTCAGCACAGCCGCGATGGCAGCCGTTCGGCGGCTTCCCATGCTCTGCAGCACTCGGCCGGAATGTTCGTAGTTCGACAAAGAAGATCGCCATGTATGGATTGATCGTGGTGTTGACCATGCTCGCACTGTGCAGCATCGTGTTTGCCGGCGAATTGGCGGGGCCGGCAAAGGTCATCAGCACCGACACCCTTGAAATTCACGGGACACGCGTTCGGCTCTGGGGCATCGACGCGCCGGACAAAACTCAAATGTGCCGAGATATCAACGTCAATCAATATCGATGTGGCCTCAGGGCCGCGAGCGATCTTGAAAGCTTCGTTGCAGAGCGCGAAGTCAGTTGTCTGTCAGTCCTGGAGGATGAGTGTGGACGGACGATGGCGATCTGTTCAGCTGATGGCATCGATCTCGCAGAATGGTTGGTGCGTAACGGTCTCGTGCTCGATTGGGCGCGATACTCCAGGGGACGATACCACGCTGCGCAACGCGCGGCCGATCGTGCCGGACGGGGCTTGTGGGCGGGCAGCTTTGCCGTACCTTGGCTATATCGAGCGTGCATTCGGTTAGGTGGTCGACCAGCCAGCTGTTCTGACGACGCGAATGCACACCCTTGACTCGTATTCCCCACACCAGAATATATGCCAGAGTCGGTTCCGCACAGAGTGGCAGTCACGGGCGAGCTGGCCTCGACCGGCAGTGAAGCTTACCACTGCCGCCCAACCATGCTCAAAGGAGTAAGATGGTCTCAATCGTAAGCGCGAAAGTCGCAAGACAGAAAATCGCAAGCTCCGCAGGAACGCCATCGTTCTCGGCGTAAATTCTTCGGAACCATGGACTCGCGGTCATGCCAAGGCGGCGCCTTTTCGAGTTCGAGAGAGAGCCGCATTTACTCGGAAGAATGGTGGGCTCTCCGGAGCCTAAACAAGACAAAGGCGTGGCACGGAACAACAATCAGATTCCGCTGGGTACAGGTTGAGCGGAAGAAAGAAGGCTACTGGCGTTCAAGGCACCACTGGGCGAGGTAGGCAACACGAATGAGGCTTGGGATGCAGCCTACCTCCACGCCATTCGCCTCAAACTTTTAGGTTTTGACATGCCCAGAGCGCGCAGCTTGATTCCCAAAGGTCGCCAGATTGCTGTCCGGCAAAACTCATACACTCGCGCTCAAATCTTGTGGACCAAGCAGGTGCGACGCTTGCTCAACGCTGCCTCCCAGGGGCCATCGAAACGACGGTAGTCGAATTGCGCCCTTTGCCGCGGGAACGCCGCATAGGTACCTTTCCGGACTTCGCTGCTGTTGGCGATATCGGCCGCGATTGCCTTTTCAAGCCACGGCTGCTCCGACATAGGCCAGCATTTGGCCAGGCGGGTAAGAAGCCTAACACCACATGAGCGGTTTCGGTGACAAAGACGTGTGGACCTGCCTTGCACGCGCCGATCACAACAATGCCACAGAAGACAATGCAGCTGTTCGTTCGGTTGGAAACAGCATGGCTCGCTGACAACTGGCTGGAGATCCGCTGAATGAGCAACACCGCATGCGACGAGCGCAACTGCTGCGGCAGCCCGAACAAAAACGTCAGATCGCATATCACCTCCCGAACACGAAGTGCGCGCCTTCCAGAACGAAGCGTGGGCCACTGAACTCGCAGCGTCGCTCCCATGCCCTCGTTGTGTGCAGACTCTGTGCCGACGGGCACGATGCAAGCTCCCGGCGTTTTTCAATCGCGATGTCGTCCACGCGACAATAGCGGTCGTTGTTTAAACAAGCCGCGGGTCTGAGGTCGAACACGAATCGAATGCCGTGCGCCGGTGATTTCATGAACGCTCCTGCGAAAGAGATTGGGTGATGGAGCTTCTTTGGAACCACACAATGAAGTCGCACCGGTAATTCGAGGAGCGGAGCTGAGCTCACTCAGAGATCGCAAGCTCACCTGACTGCGATCAGCTGGGTTCATTGCCGTTCTATTCGCACGGCGATCTCGGCAGCGAATTCTTCGTGCCGTTCTGGGTGGTGCTATTGTGCCAGACCGATGCCGGTGGGACCCTGATGGGCGGCTGGCGTATCGTGCGCTAGGGCTTTCGCGTCACGACCAGGTCGCGGCCAGATGGTCTCGGCCCACAGGCCTTGCATCAGCATCTTGTGCTTGGCCACTTTCCTCGCCATTATCGGCGCCGCGCCCCTCAGCGGTGCGCTGGAACGTGGCCAGCTCGATCGTCTATGCCTGCAGAATGACGTGCCGGCCTCGGCGATCGTTGCGGCGCTGACCTGGTGGGGTCAATGCTTTCGATGTTTTCGTCAGGACACGAGCTTCAGCCCGACAATGCCGGCGACGATCAGCCCGATGCTGGCAAGGCGAAACGCGGCGGCCGGTTCTCCGAACAGGATGATCCCGAGCGCTGCGGTGCCGACTGCACCGATGCCGGTCCAAACCGCATAAGCAGTTCCAATGGGCAGCGTCTTTAGCGCAAGGCCGAGCAGGATCACGCTGCCGGCCATGGCCGCGAGCGTGAGCACGGACGGAACGGGCTTGGTAAAGCCCTCAGTGTATTTGAGGCCGATTGCCCAGGCGACCTCCAGCAGGCCGGCGACCAACAAAATGCTCCAGGCCATGGCAGCCCTCCGTTCATGGCAGGGTCGTCCCGCGGCTGATGTGGTGATGAGCTGGAAGGCCACCCTTGCCAGGGCTCGCGATTCGCTTCGAGGGGTCAACTTCTCTCAAAAATCAGCATTCCGACGTTATTGGTTCGGCGAATTCACACGATCGACAAAGTAGAAAGCCGTCCGTTCCGTTCATGCGATCGGCAATCTTGCAAAAAGCTGCCCCTTCGAAGAGATCCTTGTACCTGTCGCGGAGAAGGTTGCCCAGAACGTGTCGTCGCTCAAAATCCATGCAGCAGAAAGTAACGTCGCCGTTTGGGAGAAGAACATTACGATATTGCCGTTCGTCAGGGCATGTCAGTGCTCCAACGATTGGCTGCCGCGCTCCAACCATCTTCTCGCTGTTGCCAGCCCTGCTGCCCGGCGGACGCGAGCGAACCAGCGCTTCGTCAGGAATTATGCCGACAAGTTCGGGATGCACCTCGCCCATGACTATGAAGAGCAACGATGAAATGTCGGCATCGACAAGTTGGCGCATCAAATCGACATAGTTGCGCCTAACGAGACCACTATCCATGTGCGTGCCGTCATCAAAAACATGCACCAGGAAAACGCGGAACTGCAGCGCACGCAAGCGTCTTAGATCCCGCCCGTTCATCCCTACCAGGGTTGTGAAAATTCGGATTCCATGGCCACAAGCATAGGCATGCTCAACCATTTCGGTGCAAGCCGGATTGAGCCAAGGCTCCGAATACCCGGAAAAGCTGATGTCGACAGCTGCTGGTACGCGCGCCAGACATCGCTTGAAATCTTGGAGAGAAAGATGCTTCACGTCGGATATCGCTCTTTGCCGTTCGGCAAACTTGTCCTGCGGGCAATAAGAACATCCGACGACACAGCCCGTTGTCGTAGTTATCTCCAAGACCCTGCCGCCACTGATTGCGGAGCGCAGCTCCTGTAGAGTCATCGATTCTATATTGTCCACTTCCGCGCTCCGCGTTTGGAACAAAGAGACCTTGAGGGGACCGTCGATCTGCATCTCATGCCGGTTCGCCCATGCATCATTCTCGATTCGTCGTCCATCAGCGCGACACGGCACGGTCGCAAGCGCGATCGCGACAGATGAAGAAAGCGCCACGGCTCTCTCTCCTTAGCGCCCCAGTCCAGCAGGATTGGACGGCTGTCGAGTGCACATGCGTCGATGTGGTTGGTCTAACGTCTCGCTTATTCCAACAAGCATCAGTCATGCCATTGGCGGTACTGTCCATAACTCGACACGTCCGCGATAAATGTCGCCCCAAATTCCGCAACCGAAGCGCAACTCTACGCAATCGATAGCTTACAATATGACGCTACGTGCGATTCAAGCTCTCTCTAGAATGAGTTGAATGGCAGCTTTCTTATGAAAAGTGTGACGTGTAGCCGCCGCCCCGAGCGCCACGTCATCATGATCAACGTGGCCGGCATCGACCCGCGAAGTTCCGATTGCGAGTGCCATTGGTCCCGTCGAGAATGCAAAGTCTTCACCTTGATCCAGCAAATCGCGAATTTCAACAGTTGAAAACGCTACTCACCATAGGAGTGAGCGGGCGCGATTTGCGCGAATCGGGACACGGATTAGCCTATCTGCCGACGAGGTGCCGATACGGCCGGGAAGTCCTCTCTTCAGCAAGCTAACACAGATTGTGAGCTCCGCATGTCGCGAGCCACCCGTCGAGTTTTGCGATCGAGAGCTTTCACCAGCCGGGAACCACTCATCCTTTCATCATCGACGCCTGCCTGGTATGTGTTTGGCCTCAGGCCGCGGTAATATCATGATCGCGATGACAATCTCGTCATCGAGCCTGACCCACAGGCTATTCACAAATTCCAGGAAAAGCAGAATCCCTCGGGCTTCTCTTTCCCGCCTGCTGCGTGGCGCGTCTCGCGGCATTGTTCAGCAATAGCGGCCCCGAACCTAAATCGCGGGAGGAGGGGCATTCGCAATGGTGCTCGGATGCTCCTCGCCGGGGGCACTCGGGAAAGGGGCTCGCCTTCGGCGATCGCTATCACTGCCCCGTTCCCGGGTGCCGCTGTTAACCGGTCGCGTCGCTGCACTCGGACCCGCGTGCCCCTTCGGGTCGCTATGCTCACGCTCTCCGGGTGCCATTTTCCGCTGAGGCGATGCGCCGTTGGCGCACGCCTGATCAGGCTTGAGGTGCGAGGGATCGACTTTGAGCTGAAAGGCACTTTTCAGCGCTTCCGCCGGCGCCATTTAGCGACCTTAGCGTCTCATCCCAAATTTGAATGGCATCGGTCAGATAGGCACTGCGCGTGACCGTCAGACCGCCTCTAACGCCTCCGACAGAATCATATCCGGGACGCTGCAGAAGAGCATCGTTTTCGCAGTCTGCTGAAAGACAAGTTCGCCACCAATCCCGTGATCGATTTCCAGGTGGAGACGCTCGACGGATGTTCGGATTATGAATGTCAGGGTAGGTCCTTCGAGATTTTTCGGTTGCTCAAGAACGTGGGGCCACAAAAGGCGGTCCCTTCAGTGCGACGAGGTGGCGCACGTTGTCATCCTCGGCGGCTACCCCCAAGTTCGCCGGATCCGGCAACGCTGGTCCGCTCTTGAACCCACTTTTCGGAAGTCTGTTTCCGGAGGGCAGCTTAAGCCAGTGTAAGTTTTGGTAACTCGCCGAAAGGCGCCGTTCGTACGCTATCCGTCGCCGGCCTATACATCCAGACGCGCCGAGACAGTTTGCCGCTTTCAATGCGAAGCCCGCTGTGAGCCGCGCCAACTTCTCCGAGATGAAGGCGCGTGCTCCAGCCTCGACGTCCCGAGCGTTTGGCTCGCGCTCCTATTCAAGGATGTCTTGCTGGATCGTTTTCCGAGCCAGGGTTGGCACGATCTTCTCGATGGTCTGCATTCCACGCATATTGAGCCGCGACACCGACTGAGCGATCACCCTTCTTCGGCATTGCCGTGTCGTCAATAACGAGCACGGCATCCTGGCCGCCGACAAGCCGGTCGGCCTGATTGAGCAGTTCCGATTCCAGCGGTGTCGCGTCCCAGACACCATCGGCGATGAAATGGTGCAGTTGATCGTAGTTGCCCGATGCAACGCGCTCCGCCATCGGTTGAACGCTCTTGCGATCGCGGGGACCGATTAGCCCCGCAACGTACAGCGGACACATCCGCTATCGGGTCTTATAACCCAACCGCTGCAAGAACGGCTTCAGCCAGCGTTCGAGTTCGTCTTCCCATTCTGCCATGGTCAGCCCTCCAAGAGCCGACCACCCATGAATCATTGAAAAATCGATTCGGGAATCCTAATAAAAGGCTCAAATCCAACAATCTGCCAAAGTAGTGTCTAGCTCTGCAGCCATAGCGATCAGCGGCGTTTATGGCAGTCAATCGCAGCTTTTCTTCTTAGGGCCGGGATACGAAGCTCTTCTTTGGATCGGCTCCCCGAAGCGCCGCCGCCCGATGACCACGGGATGTTAACCAACGCACTACTGGCAATCTCATCTGCCCATTGCGGACATAACGATCAATGGCGGATTTGCCGGCGGTTTGCTAGCCACCGAGACCATCTATAGGTCGTGCAATATTTCCCTCTGTCAAGCGACGTCCGGATTTGACCCCGCAGCGACATGAGGAAGTGACCCCCTTGTTGTTTGCAGGACTGTAGCAAGCCGCTCGCGAAGCGCGCCCGTC
>NZ_JADPJR010000059.1:0-110960 GCF_023073535.1 Bradyrhizobium sp. 179
CTCGGCGTCACGACCGTCGTTCTTGTTGCGCTTGACATAGGGCTTCACATACGCCGGCGGCATCAGCCGCACCTCATGGCCATAGCGGCTGATGACGCGGGCCCAATGATGAGCGCTGCCGCAAGCCTCCATGCCCACCAGGCAAGGCGGCAACTGCGCGAAAAACCTCTCGACCGCGGCTCGCTTAAGCTGGCGCCTTACCACCACAGCTCCCGACGCATCAACCCCATGAACCTGAAAAACGTTCTTCGCCAGATCCAAACCAATTGTGCTAATCTTCGACATGGACGGCTCCCTTTGTCTGGTTCGACTCAACATCACCAGTCTGGCACATCGATGCCGTTCGGGGGCCGTCCACCCCATCATTGCGAGGAGCCCTTGCGACGAAGCAATCCAGACTGCCGCTGCGAAAAGACTCTGGATGCTTCGCTGAGCCTGTCATCGGACCGCGCTTCGCGCGGGCCCGTGGCTCGCAATGACGGAGAATGCGGCGCTCTCACAGGCCGCGCTTCGCGCGGCATCAGTCCCCTACCGCGCCATCTTGATCTGCCGCACGACCGGGATCGTGGGCAGCGAGCCGGTGTGGTCCGTCTCGTCCTTGGCCTGCGGCGCGCTAGGTGCGCGGGCGGTGGCGTCGGGGAAGCGCTGCTTCATCTCCCGCAGGAAGCCGTCGAGCGTATCAACGCTGGCGGCAAGCTTGGCGATCTCGGCGAACTCGGCGCTCGAGGCCGCGGCGGGCTTGCTGGCGATATCGAAGGCGAGACGGTCGGCGCTCTCGCTCATCAGCGGGGCGTATTTCTCGCGGAAGCGCGACAGGCCGATCGAATCGTCGGCGAGCGCGTAGCCGACTGCGGCACGGATGATGTCGCTCTTCTCGACCGCATTGAGCGGCTTGAAGTCACGGAAGCGCTCGCCGTAATAGAGCTCGATCTGCTCGGCGGATTCGCGCCAGCGCCGCGCGGCCCAGAAGATATCGGAGCGCAGGCGCAGCACTTCGCGCCCGGAGACATTGGAGACGATGTCGAGCGCGAGATCGTGACGGCCGACGTCGCTCTGCGCCCGCCCTTCGAGGAGGAGGCGCTGCTGCCTGAGCTCACCGGCGAGATCGCTGATGCGGCTCGCGCGCAGCGCGGTGATCGCCATGTCGGGCTTGCGGTTGGCGAGATAGATCATGGCAAGGCGCGCGGCGACCTGGGCGCGGGCGGCGCCTTCGAGGCGGTGATCGACCTGGTATTGCAGAAGCTCGGCGGCCTGGTCGAGCAGATCGACCGAGGCGAGACGATCGGCGAGACGGCGGATCAGCTCGTCGCCGCGGCGGCCGATCGGTGTGAGCTCGCGGAACTCGTAGAACATCCCGAGCGCCTCGACCGGCGGCAGATCGTCGCCCTTTGGTCCTAAGAAGATCTGCGTGAACAGGTCGGAGGCGAGATCCTGCGCCTGGCGCGAGGCTTCCGCGTTCGGCTGGAGCTTCGTCGCGGTGCGCGCCGCCGTGAGCGCGTCCCGGTAGCGCCCGTTCTCGGCATAGAGCTGCGACAGCATCTGCAGCGTCTTGACCTCGATCGCATCGCCGCGCCAGGTCATCGATAGCGTCTCGAGCTCGCGCAGCGCTTCTTCCTTGCCGATCTCGTCACGCTTCTGGCGCAGCGCGACCTCGAGCTGCTTGGCCTCGGCCGCTGCCGGTCGGTCGCTCGAGGCAACCGCGTATTTGTAGTCGTCGAGCGCATCCTTGTCGTGGCCGAGTGCCTCGGCGAGCCGGCCCCGCAGCACGGCGAAGCCGGGCGCAGCTTCGGGCGAGACGCCGACCACCTCGAGCTCGCTGCGGCGCTTGGAGGCGCCGGCATAGTCCTTCACCTCGAGCGCGGCGCGCATCGCGTCCATCGTCACGATGCGCTGGATGTCGAGCGGCAGCGAGGCGATGGCGAACTCGACGTTCTTGAATTTCTCGCGCGCGTCCGCCCATTTGCCCTGGCGCGCATAGGCGAGCGCCTTCCAGAGCTGGGAATCGTGGCTGTTGCCGATCACGGGACTGGCGAGGTCCTTCAGGCCCTGCGCCGGCCGGCCGATCAGGATGCTCGCGATTGCATGCATGATCAGCGCGCCGCTCTCCTCCTTGTTGAGGGGATCGCTCAGCATCAGGTCCGTCACGGCCTTGGCTTCGTGATACATGGCCCGCGACATGTAGAACTGCGCGAGGTCGAGCCGCGGCAGCGAGCGCAGCCCGGGCTCGACCGCCGAGATCGCCGTCGTCAGCTCGCTCTGGCGGGTCCAGAAATTCTCCGACTGGCCCTTGCGCCAGCCTTCAGGACTGAAGATCGGGCGCACCGCGGTCGGGGCGCGCTCGGCCGAGATGTCCACCGGCGACAGCGTCAGCCCGCCCTTTTTGCCCAGAATGACCTTGTCGGCGCCGACCTCGACGCCGACCTCGTCGGAGTTCGGCCGGATCGCGATGCCGTGCGCGGATTCCAGCAGCGAGAGATCGACGAGGTCCTGCCGCTTGATGAAACCGCGCACCGGCCGCTGCGCGGTGACGACATAGAGCGTATCGCCGGCATCAGGGTCGGTGAGCTTGTGGAGCAGGCCCGGATTGGCGAAGGGGATCGCGATGTTGGCAAGCGCAGGATCGGTGATGTTGCGCGACATCATCAGCGGCAGCGGCGTCGCCTGGATCTTGTCGGCGAGCGTCAATAGCCAGTTGGTCTCCTTGCCGACCTCCTCGCTCGTCAGCGAGTAGACCAGCGGACGGGTGAGGCGGATGCGAACCGCCTGCCCCTTGTCGAGCGGCACGCAACCGACCTCGCCAATCATCGCCCCGCCCTTGCTGCGGATCGGCTCGACATCGATCGGCCTCAGTGTATCGAACACCAGCCAGACCGTATCGCCGCGGCGGAACGCCGCCGCAGGCGTTGCGACCTGAAGCGGGAACGTGACGCGCAGGCCGTCGCTGTCACGGCGCACATCGACGCCGGCAATACCGGGCTGCACTGCCGCCGGCGCCTGCGCAGCAGCAGCTTTCGGAGCTTCCTTGACGGATTCCTTGGCCGGCTCTTTCGCAGCTTCCTTTACAACCTCTTTCGGTGCTTCGGCAGGGGCGGCTTCGGCAACGTGCGGCGCCGGCTTCGAGGCTTCCATGGGCGCTGCAGGAGCGTGCGCAGCCTCAGTCGCGTGCACCGGTTTCGGCCCTTCGACCGTCGGCATCGCGGCGAGCGCTTCCGGCTTCACCTCGGGCTTGACGTCGGGCTTTGCCTCTATTCTGGCTTCAGGCGCGATCGTCTCGGACGTCGGCGGCGCGATCTCGCGATGAGCGTCCTTCGGCTTCTCGGCCGCCGGCTTTTCAGGCGCAGGCGCAGGTCCGTGAGGTGCGGGCTTGACCTGCGCGATCGCCGCCTCGGGGGTCGCCGCCGCTCTGCCCCTGTCCGGCTGGAAGGCGATGTCGACGATATAGTTCTTCTCGTCGCGGAACGAGTGCACGTCGGAATCGCCGATCAGAGCGATCTCGACACTGGTCTGGTCGATGTCGGCCTTCTGCTTGATCGAGGCGACGTTCGGCGGCGCAGCAACGACCGCATCCGCCAGATCGAAATTGAGGTTGGCGTTGAACGCGAGCGTGAGCTTCTGCTCGTTGAGCACGGAGGACACGCCGACGCCGTCGGGCATCTCGAACACGAAGCGGACGAAGGTCGGCTGCACCGAGGCGCGAACGCGGATCTGCGGACGCTTCTTGGCCTCGGCCGCGGCGCGCTGGGCGCGCAGCGCACGTTCGGCGACGCGCGCGCGCTCGGCCAGCTCCTTGACCACCTCCATCGGCAGGCTCGGCGGCGGCCCCTTCCAACCCTCCGGCAACAGGTCGATGAAGGTGCGCTCGCCGGCATTCATGGTGTTGACGGTGACCCGGCGCGCCAGCGACAGGCGGATGGCGCCGCCATCGGGATCGCGCCGGGCGGAGTTGACGTAGTCGGGCGCGCCTTCCGGAACGCGGTCGACGGGAACGTCGACGGACCGGTCGAAACGGATCACGAGAATGGAGCCGGCCGTCGTCACCTCGGAGGGAACGTCCTCGCCGAGCTTGATCACGAGACGGGCAAAACCGCCACCGGCCGAAAAGCTCGCTTCGCCCCTGACAGGATCGGCCGCCCGGGCGGGCGCAGCGAAACCGATCAGCAGGCAGGCCGCGAGCACCGCGTTGCGGATATGACGCGACAGCCCCAGCGCCAGGGCGCGGGCTCGCGATACAAATCCAGCGGCAGCCTTTCGCGCCATTGGCGGCATTTCTTCCGGTCTGACAATCCATGCCGGCAATCGCGCCGGCCGGTGCCGTCGACTGTAGGTCTCGCCAATTAAGGACTTGTTAATGCTATATCTTGATTTGCTCTGGAGAGAGCACGCCTCGTCAAATCGAGCGTGGGCGGTCCGCCAGCTTTGGATTTGAGACGCAGGCGGTTAAGGAATTGTTCACACCTGCACAACTGCGCTGCCGCCACCAGTCAATCGTTCGAGGGCACTCCATAGCGGGCAAAGTCCTCGCGGACTCCAGCGTCGATTCTTCTTGCCGCCGAAATATCGCTATCGCCGCCAGCTCTGTCGCCGAGCTTGAGTCTGGCAACCCCGCGGCCGTAGAGCGCGCTCGCAAGCTTGGGCATGAACCGCAGCGCCGAGTTGTAATCATCGATCGCCGCGGAGAGTTGCCCCATTTTCAGCTTTATCAGAGCTCGCGAATCGTATGTTGCGGCGTTGTTTGCTTCGAATCGAAGCGCTCTGTTGCAGTCTTCCAGCGCAGCCTGCAAAGCCCCGAGGACGGCCCGGGCCCAACAGCGTCCGCTCCACATCGCCTCGAGATTCGGATCGAGGCGAATTGCCTCGTCATAGTCCTGCGCTGCACGGTCGTACGCATTCCTCTTCAGGTAGGCCGCCGCACGGTTGGCAAAAGCAGCGGCATAGTTCGGGTTGAGCTTGAGCGCCTCCTCAAAAGCGCCAAGGGCCAGGTCGTACGCGCCCGTTCTTAGATAGGCCACGCCGAGGTTGTTGAAGGCTTTCGCATAATTCGGGTTAAGCCTGGTCGCTTCAACGAAATCCTTGATCGCGCGTTCATAGTTGTTTTTGGCGCTGTAGGCATTGCCCCTGTTGTTGTGGGCGACAGCGAAGCCGTTCGCGGTCCCATCGCCCGCATCGATAAAGGCCGTGCAAGCATCGATCCGAGCTTCGGGCGACACGCGGTCTGAGCCGTTACACAGTTCAACATTCTTCAGGGAGCTGCCCTTCTTCGGCTTCTGCGCCCAGCCCGACGAACCGGACAGCACAAGAATAACAATGAGCATCACGGCCTTGATGAAACTGGCTCTTGCGGTCATTTCCACACCAGGCGTCCGACTCCGACAGCGAGCGAAGCGCTAATCCTGATCTCTCTGCCCGGCCGGCGCTGCGCGCGCATTACGCGGCCTCGGGCCAAGCAAAGTTCTCAGCATCCCCGACAGATGTTGAGCCTGCGATTGCTGCTTCGATCAGGCTCCGGCGCCGCGGATGTCGCCGGCTTCTTCAGGAGCTTACTTTTGCCCTCTTCGATCAGGGTCGAAAACTTGACCGACCCATCATCCGAAATCTCGATATGCGGCGTCGTGCCTCGGATTCCCAGCGTGGCGACGGGGGTCTCGACCTTCATGTCGCCGGTCTTTGCGACACTGCCAGCAACGAACGTGAACGTGCCCCTGGCGAGATTGAACAGGGTTGCATTGGAATTGCCGGCCGGCTCATACACATAATGATCCAACACCATACGGGCGTTGCTCGATAGATTGAACGAGCTGCCGTCGGTGAAGTTGATTCCCACTCGGCCATCGGCCCCGGTCAACACCACATCACCGAGATATACAGGATCACCGGTGTTGGCCCGGCCGGGCTCACTCGAGACATTCGCCTGAACGACCACTGCGCTCGCATGCTCGATGGTGACCGAGCCTGTGGCCACCACCACCTTTCCAATCGGTTTCGATGACGAGGTAGCAAGGGCGGGCTTGGCGGAATCGATTTGCCCTCGAGCCGCACTCGGCAAGAAATTGGCAAGCGCCAAAACAAGGCCGGTTGCCAAAGCGACCATCGTAGGTTTGCACATGATCCCCCCTTTCTGAGAAGATCTTGTCGGCATCGGCGGCGCATTGAAGCCGCGAACTCAGCACAACAAATATAATTGTTGTTTAATTCGTTTAATTAACTTAATTTATATCCAATATTGCGAAAGCGCCACCAATTTAAATCGTTTGTCAATGCAATCACTTTGGCGGGAGGGGCATGTCGGGAATGACAGTACGGCATCGCCGTCCCCGAGAATGCGTCTCTCTCTAGAGCGGATTTGATTCTTTCGGCGGGCAAGCCTCGGCTGCCAGCGCCTAGGATATCTGTCCCTTGGCGAGGGTCGCCCTGACAAGATCATGGCAGCACGCCGAGCCTGAATCGATCACCCAGGCGAGGTCGAGCCATGTTAGTTGCATCCGGCATCGAGGTTGGTAACGGGCCCGCCGTGGCCCTGCCCGTCGAAATCATCGGCCATATTCATAAAGTGATCGGTTGCGGTACGCTTACGCGAGCGACCGGCATCGCCACACAGGCGGCAGCTGGTGCGCTTGTCTACCGGGGCGACGCGCTGGAGACCGATGCCGACGGACAGATCACAATTGGCTTCCTCGACGGTACTTTCTTCAACATCGCCTGCGGCACTCGCGTCGTGCTGAGCGAGTTCGCCTTCGACGTCGAAGGCATGTCACCTGCAGCCTTGTTCGAGGTGACCCGAGGGAGCTTCAGTTTCGTACCAGGCCGGCTCGTAGAAACCGGGTCATTCCAGCTGGATACGCCCATCGCAGCCATTCGCGCCCGGAGCCACGCGGGCGGCTTCGGGATGCTGACGCTTGCAGCATTGACCTTCTCGACCGCGCACAATGCCGAGGCCGCGGATCCTGATGTCACATTCTTGGATGACGATTCCATCACTTACAAGGACCTCGCGCACGGTGCATTTGAGCTCGTGACCAAGGAACCGATCCCGCGCCACATCATCGTCGAGGATCCGGGCGAGACGATCGTCCTCAAGAAGGTGGGATCCACCATCAGCGTCAATCAGGTCGCGAACACGGCCGCTCGCATGGACGAGTTGCGCGCCGCGCAACAGGATGTGCTCGCCAATCTCACACAAGGGCAAGGGCCGCATGGCTCGAGCACCCCTCCCTTCGTCAAATCCCAGCCGCTGCAGCCGATCAACTTCGTTCCGCCTGATACGCCGGAGCTGCAGACTTTGCCGACTGTGTTGCCCTTCGCCACTCTGGAGCCTGTGGGACGTCTACCGCCGACGCTCAGCACCGGGGCTGGGCCAGCTGAACGCGACACGGTGGTGTTTGACACATTCACTGCGACAACAGGAACTTTCAGTGCCAGTAGCACCAACGGCGGCGGCCAGCTGACTTTCGGCGTCATCGGGGCGAACGCCGCTCAGACGGTCCTGGATGGGGTGACGTACGATCTGTCGAAGACAAGCCCCTACGGGATACTCTACGTCAACAGCACAAGCGGCGCCTATACGTTCGTGCCTAACGACGCTGCGATCAACGCGCTGAAGGCGCCCACGACTGACGGTTTCGTTATCACGGTCTCTGATGGATTCACCTCGGTCAATCAGACGTTCACGGTCACCATTAACGGTGTCAACGACGCTGCAGTCATCTCCGGCACCACGACCGGTTCGATCATCGAGGCTGGCGGAATCGCGAATGGAACGCCCGGCACGCCGATTGCGACCGGCACCCTTTCCGATACCGACGTCGACGATCCGCCCAACACGTTCACGGCCGTGAGCTCGCCAACGACGAGCGCCGGCGGCTATGGCACTTTCACGATGACGGCGGCCGGCGTGTGGGTCTACACCTTGGACAACGCCAACGTCGCTGTGCAAGCGCTCAATGCCGGCGAGACGCTGATCGACAGCTTTACGGTGACCACGATCGGAGGCACCGCCCAGGTAGTGACGATCACCATCCACGGAGCCAGTGACGCGGCGGTCATTTCCGGCACGACGACCGGCGCAGTGATCGAGGCTGGCGGCATCGCCAATGCAAATCCCGGCACGCCCACCGCGACCGGCACGCTCACCGACACCGATGTCGACACGACCGCAAATGCTTTCACGGCAGTCGGCTCGCCAACAGCGAGCGCAGCCGGCTACGGCAACTTCACCATGACGGCAGCGGGCGTGTGGACCTACACGCTCGACAACACCAACGACGCGGTGCAGGCGCTCAATGCCGGCCAGACACTGACCGACACGTTCACAGTGACCACGCTGGACGGATCCGCCCAAGTGGTGACGATCACCATCCACGGCAGCAACGATGCTGCCGTCATTTCCGGCACCACGGCCGGTTCGGTGACCGAGGCCGGAGGCGTTGCCAACGCCACACCCGGCACGCCGAGTGCAACAGGCACGCTCGTTGCCATCGACGTCGACAATACGTCCAATACCTTCACAGCTGTGAGTTCGCCCAAGGCAAGCACGAATGGGTATGGCACCTTTACGATAACCGCCGCCGGCGTGTGGACCTATACGCTCGACAACGCCAACGGCGCGGTGCAGGCCCTCAATGTCGGCGGCGCGCTCACCGACAGTTTCTCTGTCACAACCCTCGACGGCACGCCGCAGGTGGTGACGATCACTATTCAGGGCAGCAACGACGCGGCTATCATTTCCGGCACCACGACCGGCTCAGTGACCGAGGCAGGAACTTTCTCACCCGGCATTCCGATCGCGACCGGCACGCTCACCGATACAGACGTCGACAACGCGCCGAACACGTTCACCGCAGTCTCCTCGCCTGCTCCGAGCGACGATGGATATGGCACGTTCACCATGACGGCGGCCGGCGTATGGACTTACACCCTCGACAACAACAACAGCGTGGTTCAGGCGCTCGAGGTCGGCGACACGTTGACCGACACTTTCACCGTAACTGCCATGGACGGTACCACGCAGGCGGTGACCGTCGCGATCCATGGGGCCAGTGACGCAGACCCGAATGACTTTGATTATCTGGCCACCGGATCTGTCGTGATCTCCGATCCACCCAACGTGTATGGGACGCCGGGGCCCGAAACCATCGCGGGCGGCGGCGACACAGGTCAGATCATCTACGCGGGGGCCAGCGATGATACCGTCAATGGCACCGGCAAAGCGGACGTTCTCTATAGCGGCTCCGGCAATGACACGATCAAAGGTAACGACGGCGATGACGCCATCTACGGGGGCTCGGGCAACGATACAATCAACGGCAATAACGGCGGCGACACCATAACTGGTGGATTTGGTGCGGACCAACTCACCGGCAGCAATGGGAAGGACCGTTTCGCTTATTTGTTCGTAGCCGATTCCAACGCAAGCCAGTTCGACACCATCACCGATTTCGCATCGGGGTCCGACAAGATCGACTTGACCGCTCTTGGCGCGCTTGGGTTCGTCATCTTGGCCTTGAGCTCAACCAGCACGGCCGTGCCGGCACATACGATCGCCTGGCTCTATGACAGCGCGGCGAATGAAACCATCGTGTACGTCAATCCAACGGACCAGACCCTGCACATCGGCGATTCCGGTCTGCTCGAAATCCATTTGCAGGGGATCGCAACCATCGACGCGTCAGACTTCCTCGTGGCGCCGGTTGCGGCACCTGTGATGGCGGCTGCCAGCGAACCGCTCGACCTCACCGCAACCGCGCAGAGTGACGCGACCGCCGTGATGATCGCCACTTCCGAGGTCTCGTCCGATTCCGCAAGCGGCGACGGCACGCTATCCGCCCATGGGAGTTCCACAATCCCCTCAAGTGAGGCGACCTACAGCCTGCATTGGAGCTGGGACCAGATCGGACCGACCGAATATTCCAGCCTCTCCAGTTCAGACGACGTGCAAACGCACCTGACCGAACCGCCCCGCAATGACGCATTAGCTCCCGCAGCCAGCGGACTGTCTACGATCTTGCACCACATGGCCGCACCGACGGAGGTCACTTTTATCTTCGATCAGATCGATGTGGCCGACACAGGGACTATCATTGGCAAGAATGGCGAGCTCGCCGGAAGTGCCCACATGCCTGATGTTGCTCTTGCAGCACTGGACATGGCCCACAACCCCGCTGAACAGCACGCCGGGCTTGCGCTGGGGAGCGTTGCCGGGAATCATGGCGCCGCGAGGTCGGAAAACGCTGACAATGCCGCTCTTGCTCACGGCCACACCGGCCATGACGGCGTAGGCACGACGCCCAACCCGAGCCTGCTGAAATCGGCTGGCGGCGTCAATCATTCGCCCTCAAGTAAAGCGGCCGACGAGCAGCATGATCCGCACCATGCACCGTCTGGGTCGGCGCCTGCCGATCCCCAGCAGCTCGGCGAATCATTCGAATTCAAGGATGACACTTCACACGGCCGGCGGTTACTGCCCAACGCAGAGCTCGATGATCTTTCTAACCCGGCCGATCATCACGACCACGCTGGAGGGGCCCACGGATCCGAGCTGGTGGCTATGCCTGA
Source organism: Bradyrhizobium sp. 179 (assembly GCF_023073535.1). NCBI lineage: Bacteria > Pseudomonadati > Pseudomonadota > Alphaproteobacteria > Hyphomicrobiales > Nitrobacteraceae > Bradyrhizobium > Bradyrhizobium sp. 179. Next base: position 10,549 of record NZ_JADPJR010000059.1, read on the forward strand.
ACTGTCCCCGCCAAATGTTGATCCAACTGACCGGGCAGGTACAGCTCACGGCCACGTGCTGCACGATCTGATCGTGTGACGCCCAACTGCGTCTTCAGTGCTGTTTTCCGCTGCCATCCGGCGCGGAGGAGTTCTGTTGATCGGGAGAAGATTCATCATCGTTGCCGTCGTCTCCTTCGGGCGGCGCTGCATGCTGATGGCTTAGCGCCGATATCCAGGCGGACGTCATCGCCGCTATGAGGACCCGGTTGACGGCCTCAATTACGCGTTCTGCTGCGGACGAGTAGTTCATGGCCTCCTGCTCCCGCGCTGCTGATTGCGAATGGCCCAAGCCTACGACGATCCCTCGAGTGCCACTGTCCGCTGCTTCACACCCGCGCGCGTCAACTCACCGCAGTCTCAGAAGATGCCGCGTGCGGCAGCTGCAGCCGCGACGGGAGCTTGATGTGCTGCATTGATGAGTTGCTGAGCGCGCGCACTCACAACCTTGGGGGCGTTGCGCTTCGCACGCGACTCTGAATCAGATGTGATCTCGGCGATGCGAATCGATTGGTTAGCTTTGGGGGTAATCAATGAGCGGAGAAGCCGGTTGCATTGTGTGTAGCAGGGCAAGAGCGGTCGTAGCGATCGTTCCGATCGCCAGAGGATATGCCCTGAAAGTATATGAATGCTCCTGTTGTCATAGCACGCTGCAGCTCGTGACTCGCGTCACGAAGGCCGCGCTGATCAAGCAGCAGCTCAATACTCTTCCTCGCGTTGAGAAGCAGTTGCGCCCGCCTGTTCGCAGGGTGCAACAGGCGCTTGCAAACTAACCAAGCAAGGGCGTCTCGCTGGGCTGCAGTCGGACAACCGCGCGAACGCAGGTTGCAAGGCACGCTTCGCCTCGCGCCCTCAATTCGGCTTTTGCGTCGGCTTGCCGTCGATCTTGGGCAGATCGCCGGCCGAGGCGGACTGATCTCCGCCGCCATTGGCCCGCCGGGCCATCTCGACGGTGAGCCGCTCGGCCGCCTCGGGCGACATCAGTCCGAGGATGTCCGACATCTTGCGCGGCGCGATGGCCGAGGCGATCTCGATCAGCACGCCCATCTCGAGCCGGTCGAACACCCGCGCGGCATCCTTCGGCTTCATGCCCTCATACATGGTGACGAGGCCCTTCATGCGCTGGGCTTCGGCCGCCTTCTGCTCGGCCTGGGTTGCGGAGATGCGGGTCTCCACCGCCTTCATCTCCTCGACCTTGTTCTCGATGCGCTTCTCGGCCGACTTCAGCAGGCTCTCGCGAATGTCGATCTCGCGCTGGCGGGCCTCGATCTCCTGGCGGCGCGCCTGCAATCGCTCGAGGATCGCGCGCTCGGCGGCCGAGACCTGCGGCTGGGCCTCGTCCATCTTGATCACGGTGCCTTCGGGCTTGCTTTCGGGAGCAGCCGGCTTCGGCGCCTCCTTGGGCGCGCCATGAGTCGATCCGGTGATGTCAGGATCCTCGCGACCGGTTGGGAAGTTCAGATTCTCCTGCGCCCAGGATTTCTTGGCTTGGTTCGGCTTGTAGTCGAACACATAGCCGCCATTGATCGCGAGGCCCGCGACCTTCAGCGTGGCGAGACCTGCGACGGCCACCAGAACGACGGGGATGACGCGGATGTTACGAAAGGACTTCATACCCCTGACTTCATGCGGCAAGGCCGTTGGATCGCCGGCGCTCGGAGAAAGCTTCAGCCGCCGCCGCGACCGCCTTCGCCGTCGTAGGCTTGGCCGCGGGGACGGCAACCGTTTCCTGATTGGTGACGGGACGCGCGGCGATCGCGATCTTGGACAGGCGCCGCACCACGTTGTCGGCCTCGCCGAGCTGCTTGTGGAGCTGGTCAGACATTTGCGTCGCTGCTGCGAGCTGGCTGCCGAGGTTCTCGTTGATGTCGCGCACGGCGAGCTTCAGTCCGCCGATCGCGCGCTCGGCGATTTCAGTCGCGGTGATCAGCTCGCCGATTACCGCCTTCAGCGAATGCTCGTCCGCCTTCAGCCGCGTCAGCCGCTTGTTGAGCATGACGCAATAGACGATCGTCAGCATCAGCAGGATAGCCACCAGCGACTCGATCGCCATTCCCAGGGAGTGGTTCATGGGGCCTCTATCATCTTGTTCTGCTCGTCAACCTTCTCGAACATCGCAAGTGTCGTACTTGGCTTGCGCAGGGGTTTCGTCACCCGGATCGCGACCCGGTCGCCGACCCGGCCCATCCGTCCTTCGGTCAGGGTGACGCTGCCGCAGCGCACCGACACGTTGGCATCCGCGCGCATCTCAAGCGGCAGCGTGTCGCCGACCTTGAGCCGCATCAGCTGCTTAAGCGGAATGTCGGCCTCGTAGAGCACGGCGTCGACGGCGATCTCGGCCTGCACGATCTCGGTGGCGAAATGCCCCTCCCACACCGGGTCGCGGCCGAACTTTTCGCCCATGAACATCTGGAGCAGGACGCCCCGGATCGGTTCGATGGTCGCGTAAGGCAGCAACAGCTCGATGTTGCCGCCGCGGTCTTCCATGTCGATGCGCAGGCGCACTAGGATCGCGGCGTTGGCGGGACGGCTGATCGCGGCGAAACGCGGATTGGTCTCGAGCCGGTCGATCGTGAAGGTCACCGGGGAGAGTGGCCGGAACGCCTGCTCGGCATCGGCCAGCACCACCTCGACAAGCCGCTTGACCAGCTCGGTCTCGATCGTGGTATAGGGCCGCCCCTCGATGCGGAGCTGGCTGGTGCCGCGGCGGCCGCCGAGCAGCACGTCGATCATCGAGTAGATCAGGTTGGAATCGACCGTCGCCATGCCGAAGTTTTCCCACTCCTCGGCCTTGAACACCGAGAGCACGGCCGGCAGCGGGATCGAGTTCATGTAGTCGCCGAAGCGCACCGAGGTGATGCGATCGAGCGAGACTTCGACGTTGTCGGAGGTGAAATTGCGCAAGCTCGTCGTCAACAGCCGCACCAGGCGGTCGAAGACGATTTCGAGCATCGGCAGACGCTCGTAGGAAACCATCGCCGAATCGATGATCGCGCGAATGCCGGAATGATCGTCGAGCGTGACATCGCCGACGGTGAAGCCGAGGAGATTGTCGATCTCCTCCTGCGACAGCACCCGCTCGCCGGAGTTCTTGCCGCTGCCGAGATCGCGGCTGCCGTCCTCGACCATCGCCGCCCATTGCAGGGCCATGGTCTCGGAAAGTTCGTTCTCGGCGGCAGCCTTGGCGGCCTCCGCCGGATCCTCCGAATCGAGCGAGGCCTCCCATTGGGCGGCAATCGCATCCTGGTCCATCTGCTCGGTGCCGGCCATGGCGCTAGCTCATTCCCCTCACTGCACCACGACTTCCTTGAACAGCACCGCGCTGACCTGGATCGGGGCGACCGCCGCGTTGACGCGCTTGGTCAGTTCCTCCTTGAGGCGGAAGATGCCGGCGGAGCCGTTGAGGTCGGAGGGGCGAAGCTCGCGCACATAGGTCTGGAAGATGTCGGTGACGCGCGGCATCGTCGGCTTGATCGCCTCGATCTGCTTTTCTTCCTTCAGCTCCAGGACGATCTTCAACCGCAGATATTGCACGCGCTCGCCGGGCGCGCCGGCGAGGTTGACCATCATGTCGGGAACGTCGACGAAAGCCGGCGGCTTCGGCGGCGGCGCCGCCTCGGCATGGTGCTCGTCGTCGCCATGACGGAAGAAGAAGAACCAGGTCGCAGCACCGCCGCCGAGGACGGCGAGCAGGCCGACGGCCATGATGATAAGCTTGAGCTTGTTCTTCGGCGGAGCCGCTTCCGCGCCGTCAGCGGCTGCGCCGCCTTCCGCTTCATTCTCTGCCATGATCGCCGCGCCCGGATCTCTCAAAGGGGTCGAAAGAGCGAAGCCTCAGACAGTGACGCGATACAAATGCCCCAGCGCGATGCGCTCCTCTTCATGGCAAACGCTACGGTAATAATGGTTAACGGAACCTTTCGATTGGGCGTCCGCTAGGAAAAATCTGCCGGGCAAACATGGCTAACAGAACCTTTCTGCCGCCCTCCCGCATCTCTCAAATTTCACCAAGTGCTTTAAATTACACGACTTTTAGAGTTGGCACGGCTTTCGCTGAGAAAGGGCCGAGACCCGACGGTTTGGGAGAACCAGACGGTCTCGTTCACGGGGTCCGCCAAGGCGCTTGGGAGAGCGAGGTGGCAGATCTCACTCAGGGGAGAATTCCGATGCAGAACGCGCTTCTGATCGGCTTGTCACGGCAGATGACGTTGGAACGGCAGATGGATGTCATCGCCAACAATGTCGCCAATGCCAATACCAACGGCTTCAAGGCCGACCATTCGCTGTTCGAGGAGTACCTCAACTCGAACGCGCGTGAGGACAATTTCCTCGGCTCCGACCGCCGGGTCTCCTATGTGCAGGACCGCGGCACCTTCCGCGACGTCGGCCAGGGGCCGATGGAGCCGACCAACAACCCGCTCGACATGGCGATCGACGGCAACGCCTATTTCGCGGTGCAGGCCAATGGCGGCGAGCGTTACACCCGCGACGGCAAGTTCTCGCTCAACAGCACCGGCCAGCTCGTCACCTCCGACGGCAACCTCGTGCTGGGCACCGCCGGCCCGATCACCTTCCAGCCGACCGACCACGACATCAACGTTGCACCCGACGGCACCGTCACCGTGCTCGAGGGCACGGCGAAGACCGACTCCATCCGCGGCAAGATCCGCATGGCCTCGTTCGACGATCCGGCCAAGCTGACCAAGCTCGGCGCCAACCTCTATGACATCGGCTCCGCCGTCCAGCAGGCCGACACCAAATCCAGCGTGCGCCAGGGCTACGTCGAGAAGTCGAACGTCAATGCGGTCGGCGAGATGAGCCGCATGGTCGAAGTCATGCGCAGCTACACCGCCATCGCCAGCCTGCTCCAGCAGCAGAGCGACCTCCACAAATCGGCGATCGAAAAGCTCGCCGACGTTCCGGCCTGATTGAAGGAGAACTGACATGCAGGCGCTTCACACCGCAGCGACCGGAATGGCGGCACAGGAACTCAACGTTCAGGTGATCTCCAACAACATCGCCAACCTCCGCACCACCGGCTTCAAGAAGCAGACCGCGGCGTTTCAGGACCTGATCTACGAGCACGTCCGCCGCGTCGGCGCGCAGTCATCCGACCAGGGCACCATCCTGCCGGTGGGCGTCGACATCGGCGGCGGCGTCAAGACGGTCGGCACGCCGCGCAGCATGACGCAAGGCACGCTGTCGCAGACCGGTAACGATCTCGACCTCGCGGTCTCGGGCGACGGCTTCTTCAAGATCCTGATGCCCGACGGCACCTACCAGTACACCCGCGACGGCACCTTCCAGATGGACAATCAGGGCCGCATTGTCACCGCACAGGGCAACCCGGTGCAGCCGACGATCACGATCCCGAACAACGCCTCGGGCCTGACCGTCAACGTCCAGGGCCAGGTCTCGGTGACCCTGCCGGGCTCGTCGACCTCGACCATCCTCGGCCAGATCGGCCTAACTCGCTTTATCAATAAGGCCGGCCTCCAGCCCGTCGGCAGCAATCAGTTCACCGAGACACCCTCCTCCGGCCCGCCGCAGGACGGCACCGCGACGGCCGAAGGTTACGGCAATATCACGCAAGGCAGCCTCGAGCAGGCCAATGTCGACGTCGTCTCGGAAATGAGCGACCTGATCGCGGCCCAGCGCGCCTACGAAATGAACGCCAAGGTGATCAGCGCCGCCGACCAGATGATGCAATCGACGACGGCGCTGTTCCGCTGAGGTGATGACCATGATCCGGACCACCCTCGCCACGATCTTCGCTCTGCTCGCGCTGGCACTGCCGGCAGCGGCGGCCGACGATTTCATCGCAGCGCCGACGCTGCGCGCGAGCGTCACCGTGACCTCGGACGTGGTGCGGGTCGGCGATCTCATCGACAATGCAGGATCTGCCGCGCTGATCCCCGTCTACCGCTCGCCCGATCTCGGCACCACCGGCGCACTGCCGGTCGCGCAGGTGTTGTCGGTGCTCCGCGCAAAACAGGTGATCGGCGTCATGACCGGCGACATCAAGGAGGTCCAGGTCACCCGGCTCGCCCGCACGCTCGCCAGCAAGGACCTCGAAACCGCGGTCGCCTCCGCGCTCGAGCGCCGCTTCGGCCTTGGGGAAGCCGCCAACATCACCGTCACGTTCGACCGCGGCATCGCCGACATGCGGTTGGACGCCTCCAACACCGGCGCGCTCCAGCCGGTTGCAACCCGCTATGACGCCCGCAGCGCCCGTTTCGACGTCGCCTTCGAGATCAACAACGACAACAATCCGACGCCGACCAAGCTGCGCTTCACCGGCACCGCGATCGAGACGGTGGAAGTGGCCGTGCTGACGCGCGACATCGACCGCACCGAGCTCCTGAAATCCTCCGACGTCGCGCTGGAGCGCCGGCCGAAGGCCGAGGTCACCGGCGAGCCCGCCTCGCGCTATCGCACCGTCGGGATGCAGCTGCGCCGGCCGATGCGCGCCGGCATGCCGATCCGCGTCGCCGACATCGTCAAGCCCGACTTCGTGTTGCGCGATCAGACCGTGACAATCATCTACCAGGTGCCCGGCCTCCACCTCACCACGCGCGGCAAGGCGATCGAGAGCGGCGCCGAGGGAGACACCGTCAGCGTGCTCAATTTGCAATCCAAGCGTACGCTGACCGGAACCGTCACCGGCCGCGGCCAGGTCACCGTCCAGGCCGCCAGCCAGTCCGCACCGATGACGCCCGCGATCGAGCAGACCTCGTCGATCAAGCGTGACGACGTGCCGGCGGCCGCAGCCCTCGCCCAAAGTCTGGTCCAAGCCCCTGTGTCTCCGGCCCAGATCGCACAAGCCCAGATCCCGCAGGTTCGCGTCTCGCAAGCTCCAGCCAAGTCAGAGTAAGTTCATGTCTCCGTTCAGTTCGGCTTTCCACCTTCGTCGCATCGCGATCTCTGCCCTGCTGCTGGCGACTTGCGCCCTCGCAACCGGCTGCTCCTCGATCGACCGCCTGTCGCAGATCGGCGAGCAACCGAAATTGTCGGCGATCGACAATCCGACGACGCAGCCCGGCTACAAGCCGGTGCAGATGCCGATGCCGAAGCCGGAAGTCGCCTCCTACAATCCGAACTCGCTGTGGCGCAACGGCAGCCGCGCTTTCTTCAAGGACCAGCGCGCCCGCCAGGTCGGCGACCTCCTGACGGTGACCGTGAACATCACCGACAAGGCCAACCTCTCCAACGAGACCCAGCGCAGCCGCACCAGCAAAGAAGACTCTGGAATTACGGACTTCATCGGCAGCCAGACAGTCACGCAGCCGCTCAAGGTTCTCCCCGGACGTCTTCTCACCACTGACTCGACGTCCTCGGCCGACGGCAAGGGCTCGGTCAACCGCCAGGAAGCGTTGCAGACCAACGTCGCCGCGGTGGTCACGCAAGTGCTGCCGAACGGCAACCTCGTGGTCGAGGGCAAGCAGGAAATCCGTGTCAACTACGAGATCCGCGAGCTCGTGGTCGCCGGCATCGTTCGCCCCGAAGACATCCAGAGCGACAACACCATCGATTCCAGCAAGATCGCACAGGCCCGCATCGCCTATGGCGGCCGCGGCCAGATCATGGACGTGCAACAGCCGCGCTACGGCCAGCAGGTCATGGACGTGCTGCTGCCCTTCTAAGCTTCTTTAAGAGCTCCCACATCGTGTTCGCGAACCTAGGCGCGAACGACGATGTACGACGCGGCCTCCGGTAGCTCCCCTGCCGGAGGCCGCATGTATTTTGGAGGTGGATGCTAGCGGGCTGTGAGTCAGGTCGCGCCATAGAAACGACGTCGCTGCCTCAAACACCGTCGCAATGACGAGCTTGGCCGGGCGCTATCTACTCTCCCCCCTGTCATCGTCCGCGAAGGCGGACGAACGATCCAGTACTCCAAGGCCCCCGTTGCTAAATCGATGCGGCGCGGCGTACTGGATTCGCCGCCTTCGCGCGGAATGACAGCATAGAATGCCGTAGCCCCCTCACGTAAACTCCGCCTCCACCGTCCCCAATCCGTCCAGCTCCATGCGCACCTTGTCGCGGGCCTTCAGCCAGAGCGTCTTCACCAAGCTGCCGGTGAGCACGAGCTGTCCTGCATGCAGGCTCTTGCCTTCGGCGGCGAGATGGTTGGCGAGCCAGGCGAGTGCGTTGTGGGGATGACCGAGCACGTCGGCGCCGGTGCCTTGGCTCACCTCCTCGTCGTTGACGATGGCCCGACCCTTCACCGCGTTCAGATCCGGCACCGACGAGCGCGGAACCAGGGGTCCCAGCACGCAGCCGGCGGCGAAGAAATCGTCGGCGATCAGCGTCGGCGCCCCCATCGTCTCCCACTTTATGTAGCGATCGTCGACGATCTCGATCGCGGGATGGTAGGCGTCGACGGCCTCGCCGACCCATTCGGCCGTGAACGGCGCCTCGCCGGCGGCAAGGTCGCGCTTCAGCCGCACCGCGATCTCGCATTCGACGCCGACGCGGACATAGTTGGAGGCGGCGAGCTTGGCGCCGCTGTCATGGACGCCGTTCTGGAACACGCCGCCACCGCAAGGGTGCGGGATACCGATGTAATCCTGCATCACCTGGCTGGTGCAACCGATCTTGTAGCCGACGAGCGGCCCGACATGAGGCAGCAGGAGATCGTGCAGCGCGCGCTGGACCTGATAACCCTCGGCTTCGTCCGTGGGGGGGCGCTTCAGCGCCGCGAGCGGCGCATGGTTGCGGCGCGCGTGCGCGATCGCCTTTGCGGCTTCGAGAATCCTGTCCATCGGCGCCGCCTCCCACGCTACGCAACATTGCGGCTCAGTTCAGCATTCCCGTCCGCGCCTGACAAGCGCTGCTCGGCGCTGGGCCGGGCCGATTACGGAGGCTCCCGCCGCTTAAGAAAATATTGAGTTGGTTCGGGCCTTATGGAGCCGCGCGCCAGGCCCGCTCGCCCCACGCAGCACCGAGGCTCGGATTGCAGCGATGCGTGAAGCCGCTGCGGCGGCGCATCAAGATGCTGGTAGATCTCGTTGATGCGACTCGCAAAACCCTCCCCGCAGCTGAAGTGAATGTTGTTTCTCATGTGAACTCATGTGAGCTTGCAGGAATCGACGCTACCTCATTGATCCTGATTCATATTTCGCGATCATGAGACGGGCGCCTTGTCGTGGTGCCTGAACCAGCACCACGACAGGCCAACCGAAGCTGCTCGCCTCAGGCGTAGCCGAGCGCGATCCGGATCGCAATGGTCTACACCGTCCAGCCGATAGGGCTCGGCCGGAGGAAGGTCGGGCTGTGCCATGAAGCGTGGTGTCCGTCCGCGGTGCTTTTGCGCAGCGTGCACCAGGAAAGGATGGCACAGATAGACCGTGCCCGCCTCGCCCGTCGCAAGGGCGATCTCGCAATCGGCCCCCATGTCATCCAGCACCATCCGCGCACGACCCGCCTCTCCCGCCGGCGCGAGATAGCGCGCCATCGGCATGTGCGAGCCGCTCCTGATCCGCGTCGGCGCGTCGTGCTCGCCAACATCGGAGAACAGGAACAACATCAGCAGCGCGCGGCCGCGCGAGACAATATTGGCTCGCCACGCCGAATAGTCGTGCCGCTCGTTGGGGTCGCAGTCCTCGCCGGGAAAGCTGAGGTCGATGTGCCAGCCAGCATCGCCGGGATCGTCCGGATGTGGGAAGCGCACGGCAAAGGTGCCGCCGATATCCTTGCGCGCCCGCCAACGGCCGGCGCCGACCAGCTGGTCGAACGCGCGATGCAGCACCGGCATGTTGGCGATCTCTCGAAATGGCGGACCGCCATAGCCGGACAGCCGGATCACAGGGCGCGTCCAGGTCGACGGATCGTGTTCGCTGCACGGTAGATCGCGCCACAGGATGGCTCGTGCTTGCTCGGCGAGTGCGCGGGGAAAGGCGTTGTCGATCCGGACAAAGCCCTGTTCAATGAATTGCTGGATTTGCGCAGGCTCAAGGGCAAGCGCGTCATCTCGATCGCTCATGATTATTGTCTCTCAAAGCTGTCGCCAGCCATCCTTGGCCCGCGTCATGCGAAGCCCGGCCGGCTCATTTCGGTTCACTGGAGTCCCGCCAGGCGGCAGCCTGCGCGGTCGATCAGCGCTTCCGGCTGGAAGCAGGATCAGCCCAGGAAGAAAACCGAAGCGATATTGAGAGTGCGAATCATCATAGCGGCGCGAACCTACGCGCCGAACCAGCGACGTTCAAGCGACGCCCTGCGTCCCAAAAACAAAGAGCCGCAACTCTGCGGCTCGGGCTCTATTCGTCGCGATAGACCTTCTCGCGCTTCTCGTGGCGCTCCTGCGCCTCCACCGAGAGCGTCGCGATGGGCCGAGCCTCGAGCCGCTTCAACGAGATCGGCTCGCCGGTTTCCTCGCAATAGCCGTAGGTGTTGTCCTCGATGCGCTGAAGCGCGGCGTCGATCTTGGCGATCAACTTACGCTGGCGGTCGCGGGCGCGGAGTTCGATGGCACGGTCGGTTTCAGACGAAGCCCGATCGGCGAGATCGGGGTGGTTCACGTTCTCCTCCTGCAGGGCTTGCAGGGTGAGCTTGGACTCTTTGAGGATCTCATCCTTCCAGGCGAGGAGCTTCAGACGAAAGTACTCCTTCTGCCGGTCGTTCATGAAAGGCTCTTTGTCGGTCGGACGGTAGTTTTTCAACTTTTCCAAAGGGCGGCCTATCTGTCTAAGCAACGACTCGCAAACGGAACGGGGTCCGTCGAGCGGGGCGTTATATAGCGGCCTCCTGTGACAGACAATATTTCCCTGCCGCCTCGGTCGCCGCCCCCAAGCCCTTGCACAGGAAGGTTTATCCGCAAAGGCCCGGGGGCGGCTGACAGCTCAGTAGCCGACCGTGAAACGCTGCCTCGGATGGGCCGGCCGCTCGATCTCGTCCGCGAGCGCAATGGCGTAGTCGGCGAAGGTGATCCAGCTCTTTCCGTTCGCATCTGCGAGAAGCTGGTCGCTCCCGAGCCGGAACTTGCCCGTCCGCTCGCCCTCGACGAACAGCGCCGACGGCGAGATGAAGGTCCAGTTCAGGGTCTTTTCCTGCCGCAACAGGTCCAGGAAGGCCCCGCCCTTTTCCGCCTCCGCCTTGTACTGGGCGGGAAAGTTGGGAGTCGTCACCAGTTTCACGCCCGGCGCCACTTCCAGGCTGCCGGCGCCACCGACAACGAGGTAGCGGCCAACCTTGGAGTCCTTCGCAGCGCCGATCAGCCTGAGCGGGTCGGTGGCCAGGAAATGCACGGAACTCACGGCGACGTCGTGCCCAGCCCACAGCTTGGCAAGGCCGGCCTGATCGAGCACGTCGCCCTTGGCGGGCGTGACGTTCGGCAGGGCCGCGATCTTTTCGGGGTTGCGAGCAATGGCGGTGACGCTATGGCCGCGACGAGACAATTCCCTGGTGATTTCCGATCCGGCCCGGCCCGAGGCGCCGGCAACTGCGATTTTCATGGAGGCTCCTTTGCTTGGTTAGTAACTAGTAGCGACTAGATATCGCAAAGAATGCTGGTGTTAAGAGAGCACCTTGTGCTTACCTGATAACGCTGGAGTAACCGCCAAGCATATTCGCAAAGCACCAGGAAGGAATCCGAGGACTCGACGATGAAGCCAGACGTCTATGCAGCGAACTGTCCAACGCGCCAGATCCTCGATCGCGTCGGCGACAAATGGGCGGTGCTGATCCTCTTGCTGCTGCGCGAGCAGCCGATGCGTTTCAATCAGTTGCGCCGCAGGATTGAAGGCATTTCACAGAAGATGCTGAGTCAGGTTCTCAAATCGCTCGAACGCGACGGCCTGATCAGGCGCCGCGCCATCCCGACGGTGCCTGTCACGGTGGAATATTCGATCACGCAGCTCGGGCTGACGCTGGCGGCGGCGGTCGATCCCCTGCGCGATTGGGCCGAGCAGAATCTGAAGGACGTGCTCGCCGCCCAGCGCCGCTACGACGCACAACAGAAGGAGGAAGCGGCGGCCTAGGCGCTCTCGCAGGAGCGCGCTCTGCACCCCAACCTCTTTTGCTAGAGTGTTACGACGACCGATTGAATCCGCCCAATACGCCGCGGCTTCTTGGGTCAACAACGTCTGTCTCTGGAATACTGGATCGCCCGCTTCGCAGGCGATGATAGCCTGCCTGACTTACGCCCGGCCGGCCTTCGCCAGTTCGACCTCCACCCGCAGCTCGATCTCCGAGAGCACGGAATCCAGTCCGGGATCGCCCGACGACGATTTCAGGTTCGCCGCCGCGTCGCGCAGCCGCATCACGGTCGAGGCGTCGAGATTGCCGGACAGGAGCCCCATCTTGAGGTCGTCGAGCACGTCGAGCGCAGTCTTGCCGCGGGCGACCGAGCGCTTGCGGCGCGCGACCGGATCTTCTTCGACGCCTTGCAGTGCAAGCAACGCATCGATGTTGGCGGCGGCTTTCGGCGCGGCAGCGCTCCGCGTCTCCTGCGCCGACGAGGTGTCGGGCAGGACAAAGGTGCCGGAACCCGTCCGCCGGGCCTGGGTGGCCGGCGTTCCAAGCGTGGTGCCGTTCGGTCCGTAGATGCGCATCGCAGCAATCCGGGTGATCGATGCCTCACCTTCGCCGTCCTACGGTTAACGGCGCGTAAACGGCTCGGCAAAATCTGCCGACGGGCGGCAGTTTCGCTCCTCAAGGCGAACGCCGGCTGACACCGTCGGAACAGATTTATTCAACCTATTCAGCCACCTACCCTGCTGCCCTCGCTTGGCACGGCGCTCGCAAGGAAAGCGCCGGACCAGCTCGTCATGGGAGTGTCGCAGACGGTCCTTTGATTTGAGGAGCCCTTTTTAGGGAACCTTTGGGGAGCAGAGGATGCCAGGCGTTCGTTGGGTGAGGATTGTTGGGGTGGCCTGTGCCGCGCTGTCGGCGCTGGCGCTCTCGGTCACGCCTGCGAGCGCGACATCGCGCATCAAGGACCTCGCCAATATCGAGGGCGTGCGGCAGAACCAGCTCATCGGCTACGGCCTCGTCGTCGGCCTCAACGGCACCGGCGACACGCTCAACAACATCCCCTTCACCAAGCAATCGCTGCAGGCGATGCTCGAGCGCATGGGCGTCAACATCCGCGGCGCCACCATCCGCACCGGCAACGTCGCCGCTGTGATGGTGACGGGCAATTTGCCGGCGTTCGCCACCCAGGGCACGCGCATGGACGTCACCGTCTCCGCGCTCGGCGACGCCAAGAACCTCCAGGGCGGCACCCTGCTTGTCACCCCCCTGCTCGGCGCCGACGGCAACGTCTATGCGGTTGCGCAGGGCTCGCTCGCGATCTCCGGCTTCCAGGCTGAGGGCGAAGCGGCGAAAATCGTGCGCGGCGTGCCGACCGTCGGGCGCATTGCCAACGGCGCCATCATCGAGCGCGAGATCGAGTTCGCGCTCAATCGCCTGCCGAACGTGCGCCTAGCGCTGCGCAATGCCGACTTCACCACGGCCAAACGCATCGCGGCCGCCGTCAACGACTATCTCGGCGTCAAGACCGCCGAGCCGATCGACCCCTCGACGGTGCAGCTGTCGATCCCGCTGGAGTTCAAGGGCAACGTCGTCGCCTTTCTCACGGAGATCGAGCAGCTCCAGGTCGATCCCGATCTCGCTGCCAAGATCGTCATCGACGAGCGCAGCGGCATCATCGTGATGGGCCGCGACGTCCGCGTCGCCACGGTTGCGGTGGCGCAGGGCAACCTCACCGTGACGATCTCCGAGAGCCCCCAGGTGAGCCAGCCCAACCCGTTGTCGCGCGGGCGGACTGTGGTTGCGCCGCGCAGCAGCGTCACCGTCACCGAGGACGGGAAAAAACTGGCCGTCGTCAAGGACGGCGTATCGCTCCAGCAGCTCGTCGACGGCCTCAATGGCCTCGGCATCGGCCCCCGCGACATGATCAGCATCCTTCAGGCGATCAAGGCCGCCGGCGCGATCGAAGCCGACATCGAGGTGATGTGATGCAGACCGGCACGATCAACGCCCCGCGCGTCGCCAACGCTTCGGCCTTCTCGGTCGAGAGCCGCAACGGCCGGCCGGATTTCGAGTTCGCGAGCGCCTTGCAAAAAGTCTCACCGCAACAGCAGGCCAAGGCGCAGAAGACCGCCACCGATTTCGAGGCGATGTTCCTCAACAGCATGTTCTCGCAAATGACCTCCGGCCTGAAGGGCGAAGGCCCATTCGGCGACACGCCTGGAACCGGCGTGTGGCGCTCGATGCTGACGGAGCAATATTCGAAGAACTTCGCCAAGGCCGGCGGCGTCGGCGTCGCCACCGAAGTCTACCGCACCCTGATCATGCAACAGGCGAAAACGATCCGCACGGCATAAGGTCAAACGAGATGAACCATTCCCACGCCTCACGTCAGCCGATGCAAGCGCAGCGCCCGAACCCCGTGCATGGCAGCGCCGAGGCACGCAAGATCGGCGAGAACCTGATGGATGCAATGAGCGCCCTGCTCGGACTGATCGAGCGCGAGACCGAGCTCGTCCGCGCCGGCAACGTCCGCGAGGCGATGACGCTCGAGGGCAAGAAGCAAGAGTTGTCGCGCAACTATGTCGGCGCCGTCAGCCAGCTGAAAGCGAACCAGGCCCAACTCGCCAAATCCGCGCCCGAGTTGCTCTCGACGTTGCATCGCCACCACGATGCGTTCCGCGCCATGCTTCAGGTCAACCTCACCGTGCTCGCCACCGCACACGCGGTGTCCGAGAGCGTTGTGCGCGGCGTCAATGCCGAGATCCAGAAGCGCAACGTGCCGAACACCTATACGGCTGCGGGTCGTCGCGCGGCCCCCGGCCCGCGTCACATCACGCCGCTCGCGGTCAGCCGCTCGCTCTGAGCGCCCGGAAGAACAAGAGACAATTTTATGAAAAACCGCGCGGCGATGTCGTCGCCCGGTTAGGCACGTTTGCTTACCAGGTATTCAGTCCTGGTGTTCCATGCTTGCGCAATGAGAGGGGTTGGGATTTGACTCAATACTAGGCAACCAGGAGGCTGCCAATGAGTACAGATTTCAGCATCCGGCCGGTGGGGATCCCGGCCCCCGTGCAGATCGTACCGACGTCCAACGCGGCGGCGAACGAGGCTGTGCAAACTGATCTTCCGGTGCGGCAGACGGTCGCCGCCAGCGACACGGGCGTGCCCGTGCGCAATGATCCGCCAAGCCACGAGAACGTCTCGCGCCAAGTCGTGTTCGACCAGGCGGCCGCATCCTTCGTCTTCCAGGTCGTCAACGACAAGACCGACGCGGTGGTCAACCAGTTCCCCGACGAAGCGATGCTGCGCCGGCGGGCCTATTTCCATGCGCTGGATCTGAAGTCCGAACCCTCGCGCCCGCTCAGCACCGACCGCAGCGCCTGACGATCGAGCGTCGAGCGGCGTAACGGCAATATCGAGATAGGTCTGGCTTGCCGCATAGGTCGGCGTGACCTTGGCCCGCACTCGACAGAATGCTCGACTGACGCAGGCGGCTTGCTGTCACGGCCTTCCGGACAGACCAGCTGCGATATTGCGGTTGATCTCGATCAGCGGACGGAAGTGATCGAACTGCGGGCTCATCTGCAGCGCGGCGGTCTGGCTCAGCACGAACACGCTGATGTTGGCGATCTTCTGCCGCACGTCGATCGGCTGCGGATTGTTGTCGCGCATCGCCTCGCTCAAGAAGATGGTCCAGAGCTTGCGGTTAAACATCAGGGCCTGCATGGTCTGCTCGCTGAGCGGATCGGCGTTGTTCACCGCATCCTGAAGCTTGTTCGCGGCCTTGAGCAAGGTTTGCGCCTCGATGTCGCGAGGAGATGCAGTGGTCGTTGCAACACGCGCGTAGGCCGAGGCAGCGGAAGTCGACATCAATCACACCCTGGAGGTTACCTAGCGCGTTGAACGCGCTTAAGGATTTCTTTCCCGACCCTAGGCAGCACCGCTTAAGATTTTGCTTACGTGACGAGTGGAAGGACTCCGGATTATTACGGTCGCGGAGTCCTTCGTCGCCGCAAGGCTAGATGCGCGCACGGATGCTGTAAACACGCCTCGCACGACGCGCATCAATCTCGGCTAATCCTTCCTTAGCGATCTCCATAAAAACGGCGGAGCGTGAGCCCCGCCGTGATGTTCAATTCAGTATCTTGCATCGTGAAATTAGCGGAGCAGCTGGAGCACGCTCTGCTGCGACTGGTTCGCCAGCGACAGCGCGGAGACCGCGATCGACTGCCGGGTCGACAGCGCCTGGCTGTTGGCCGCTTCCTCGTTGGTATCGGCGAGCGTCAGGTTGGACGAGCCGGTCTGGAGCACGTTGATCAGGTTCTTGGAGAAGTCCTGACGCACCTGCACGATCGAGAGGTTCGAGCCGAGCGCAGAGCCCTCCGAGCGCAACGTGCTCGAGGCCGCGTTGAGGCTCGCGAGCACCCTGTTGGTGGCGCCGTTGTCGATGAAATCGACGCCGTTGACGAGGTTGCTGAGACCGAGGCCCGCCGCGTTGAACACCACGCCATTGATGCCGAGCGTCGAGCTGCCGGTCTCATTGAAGATCAGCTTCAGCGTGTCGCCGTTGAGCAGGTTGACGCCGTTGAAGGAGGCGTCCTGCGACGTCGTGTCGATCTGCGCCAGGATGTTGTTGAACTGGTTGACGAGGTTCGAGCGCGCGGTCTGCGCGACCGGATCCTGGATCGGCGGCTGGGCCGTCGTAAAGGCAACCGTACCGGTGATCGTACCACCGACGACGCCGCCGGCCGTCACCGAGCCGAGCGTCGAAGACGCGTATTCGTTCACGGTGGTGATCGTGAGCACGCCGTTGGCGTCGATTGTCGCCGTGAGGTGATTCGCCTGAAGCTGCGAGTTCAGCTGATCGAGTGTCTTGACGGTGCCGTTGGTGCCGTCGCCGAAGGTGACGTTGACCGCCGTGCCGCCGTTGAAGGAGGTAAACGTCAGGGTCTTGCCCGAGATGCTGCCTACTCCCGGCGCGCGTCCCGCGGTGAAGGCCGTGCCGGTGCCGGTGGGACCGGTCAGACCGAACGAGGACAGCGCGTTGCCGGTTCCAGTGATCGACAGATCCGCCGTGGTGCCGGTGCTGAGCTTGAGAGCGCCATTCACGACCGAGGACAGCGACGAACCGCTCGCCGCAACCACGGCGCCGCCGCTGACGATGCCGGCCCCCGAAGCCAGATCGATCGCGTTCAACGAATCCTGAACGTTTCCGCCCTGGAGATACACGACGGAGTTGCCGTTGTTGTCCGTCACGATGTTGCCGATCTTGGTGGAGCCTGTCGGCGCGGCAGCAGGAGCGGCCGCATTCTTGAACGTGACCGTCTTGCCATCCACATTGAGCGTGGAGCCGTCCTGAACGAGAGTGCCGAGCGTCGCCGAAGTCGTCAGGCGCGCCTTGGTCACATTGACATTGCCGGACCCGGTCGCGGTTGTCAGACCGAGCGCCTTGAGGAAGTCGGCCTTGCCGGTGATGCTGAGGTCGGCGCCGGTACCAGTGGTGAGCGTGAGAACACCAGAGGTGATGGAGGCGTTGGCGCCGGACGAGCTCGACAGCGTCGCGGTGCCGCCCGTGATGGCAGCCTTTTGCACGCCGCTTGCAAGGTCGATCGCATCCATCACGTCCTGGACGGTTGCGGCCGGAGCGGCGTTTGTCCCGAGATAGACAGTCGAGTTGCCATTGCCGTCGGTGACGACGTTGTTGTTCTTGCCGGACCCGGCAGGAACGTTGGCCACCGCGGGCGCAGCGCCGGCCCTGAATGTGATGGTCTTGCCGTCCACGACGAGCACATCACCATCCGACGGAGCACCGTTCGCCGCGATAGTGCTCGCGCTGGGCGTGCCGAGCAGCGTCAGACCCGCAGCAAGGCTGGCGGCGGTGCCGGCACCATCAGGAGCAGCCGAACCGACCAGCGACTGCGAGATGCCGCCGAGCGTGGTCGTGGTGGTCGCCGGTGTCGTGCCGCCAGCGGTACCGTTGGTGACCACATTGCCGGTTGCCGTTGCGTATGTATAGCTCGTGGTGCCGCGCAGATCAGCCGGCGTCGCGCCAGGGATCGTGGTCGAGATGTTCGACTTGGTCGAGTAGCCGACTGTGGTCTGGAGCGCCTGGTTGGCGATCGACTTGGCGCTGTCGATCAGCTTTTGCAGCGAGGTGATGCCGGTGTTGGCGGCCTGCAGCACCTGCACACCGTTGTTGATGCCGTCGAGGAGATTGCTGATGTCGCTCGCCCGGTTGTCCAACCCCTGCGCGGTAAAGAAGTTGGTCGGGTTGTCGAGCGCGGTGTTGACCTTTTTCCCGGTCGAAAGGCGCTGCTGCGTCGTGGACAGCAGGTCGGCCGTCGACTGCAGCGACAACAGGTTCTGGCGAACCGACGCCGAGAGAACGATGTTGGACATTGGCGGGTCTTCCTTTTGAACCGGATACGAATCGTGGCTCGCCGATCTGGAAAGCGGGCTTTTGTCCAGTTTTAGGGGCTGTCCTTTAAAGTAAGGTTAACGCCGGTTTAAGGGACAAGGTTAATGCCGGGTTAGCGCCCCTCCCGGCTCGGAGCACGGGTTCGATCGAGCCCTTGCACGAACGAAAAAAGCGGCGGGGCCGAAGCCCCGCCGCCGGTTTTAGTTCCGTGATTTCAGTCGCTTATTAGCGAAGCAGCTGGAGCACGCTCTGCTGCGACTGGTTGGCGAGCGACAGCGCCGAGACTGCGATCGACTGGCGGGTCGACAGCGCCTGGCTGTTGGCCGCTTCCTCGTTGGTATCGGCCAGCGTCAGGTTGGACGAGCCGGTCTGGAGCACGTTGATCAGGTTCTTGTTGAAGTCCTGACGCACCTGCACGACCGAGAGGTTCGAACCGAGCGTCGAGGCTTCCGAACGCAGCGTGCTCGAGGCTGCGTTCAGCTTGGCCAGGACCCTGTTGGTCGCGGAGTTGTCGATGAAATCGACACCCTGCACCAGGCCAGCCAAACCCAGACCCTTCGAGTTGAAGGTCACGCCGGTGATGTTCAGGCTCGATTTACCGGTCTCGTCGAACACCAGCTTGAGTTGATCGCCGTTCAAGAGGTTCACGCCGTTGAAGGAGGAGTCCACCGACGTCGTGTCGATCTGCGACATGATGTTGTTGTACTGGGCAACCAGGTTCGAGCGGGTGGCCTGGGCAACTGCGTCGACGATCGGGGTCGTCGCGTTCGTCCAAGTCAAGGCTGTCGTGATCGTGCCGCCGATCGCACCGCCCGCGATGACGGATCCGATCGTCGAGGACGCATAGTCGTTGGTCGCAGACACAGTGAGCAAGCCGTTGGCATCGATCGTGGCCGTCAGGTTGTTGGCCTGAAGCTGCGTGTTGAGCTGATCGAGCGTCTTGACCGTGCCGCCGGTACCATCACCGAACGTGACGTTGACCGCCGTGCCGCCATTGAAGGAGGAGAAGGTCAAGGTCTTGCCCGAGATGCCACCCGACGCCGCGGCGCGGCTCGCCGCGAAGGCAGTGCCGGTGCCGGTGGAGCCAGTCAGCCCGAGCGCGGACAGCGCATTCTTGGTGCCGGTGATCGACAGGTCCGCGTTCGCACCGGTCGAGAGGTTGAGCGCACCGGCCACGATCGACGAGTTCTTGGCGCCTGCGGTCGTCTGCAGAGCACCGGAAGCACCCGCCGTCTTGACGGTCTGCACACCGGTCGCGAGATCGATGGCATTCAGAATGTCGTTGACGTTGCCGGCCTGAAGGTAAACGGTCGAGTTGCCGTTTCCATCCGTGACCAAATTGCCGACCTGGGTGGAACCCGTTGCGACGGTGGTGGGCGTCTTCGCGTTCGAGAACGTGATCGTCTTACCGTCCACGTTCAGCGTCGATCCGTCCTGGATCAGGGTCCCGAGCGTGGTCGAAGCGGTCGAACGCGCCTGGGTGACGGTGACCTGGCCGCTGCCGGCCGCGCCCGTCAGGCCGAGGGCCTTCAGAAGGTCGGACCGGCCGGTGATGCTGAGGTCAGCGCCGGTACCCGTGTTCAGGGTAACCTTGCCGGCGGCGATGCTGTTAGCAGTGCCGCCGCCGCTCAGGGTAGCAGCGCCACTGGCGATCGAGACCGTCTGAGCTCCGCTGGCAATGTCGATGGCATTCAGCAGGTCCTGCGCAGTACCCGTCGCAGCCGTAGCGCCAAGATAGACGGTCGAGTTACCGTTACCGTCCGTGAGGACATTGCCGACGGTGCCGGATCCCGACGGGATATTCGTCCCGGTCGGAACGTCCGCGGCCTTGAAAGTGATCGTGTGGCCATCGACGGTCAGCGTTTCGCCATCGGTAGGTGCCGCGTTGGCAGCGATGGTCGTCGCACCGGCGGTACCGGCCAGCTTCAAGGCGCCGCTGAAGGCGGTCGTACCGTCGCCGGCAACTGCAGCCGAGCCGGTCAGCGCAGCCGAGACACCGCCGAGCGTCGTCGTTCCGCTCGCAACGGTCGCGCCGCCGGCAGCGCCGGAGAACAGCACGTTGGAGAGCGCGGTCGTGCTGGTGTAGGTCGTGGTGCCGCGCAGGTCGGACGAGGTCGCACCCGCGATCGTGGTCGAGACGTTGGACTTGGTCGAATAGCCGACCGTGGTCTGCAGCGCCTGGTTGGCGATCGACTTCGCGGAGTCCAGCAGCTTCTGCAGCGAGGTGATGCCGGTGTTGGCGGCCTGCAGCACCTGCACGCCGTTGGCGATGCCATCGAGCAGGTTGTTGATGTCGCTGGCGCGGTTGTCGAGCGACTGGGCGGTGAAGAAGTTGGTGGGGTTGTCGAGCGCCGAGTTCACCTTCTTGCCGGTCGACAAACGCGACTGGGTGGTGGCGAGGAGGTCGGCGGTGGACTGGAGGGAGAGCAGGTTCTGACGAACCGACGCAGAGAGAACAATACCGGACATAACTCTTACCCTTCTGGTTTACGCATCTTCGTTCGATCGCTTCGGATCGAGTGACGGGCACAGCCTGCGCGGTCATGGCTAACAAAGGGTGAAACGAGCCTTGCCCACATAAGCGTCGGTTCACCATAAACTGGCGAGCGGCGCCACGCGGTCGGGCAATCAGACTGAAATCGTTGGCGATTCTCTGCGCTTACGCTCCATTAACCATAACCGACGGTTACAGAGCGCTGTGTTTCGAAGCCGAACGCCAACAAAGAAAGCGGCGGAGCCGAAGCCCCGCCGCCATGACTTGATTGCGATGTCAGCCGCTATTAGCGAAGCAGCTGGAGCACGCTCTGCTGCGACTGGTTGGCGAGCGACAGCGCCGAGACCGCGATCGACTGGCGGGTCGACAGCGCCTGGCTGTTGGCCGCCTCCTCGTTGGTATCGGCCAGCGTCAGGTTGGACGAACCGGTCTGGAGCACGTTGATCAGGTTCTTGTTGAAATCCTGACGCACCTGCACGACCGAGAGGTTCGAACCGAGCGTCGAGGCTTCCGAACGCAGCGTGCTCGACGCCGTGTTCAGCTTGGTCAGCACCTTGTTGGTCGCGGCGTTGTCGATGAAGTCGGTGCCCTGCACCAGACCAGCCAGACCCAGACCCTTCGAGTTGAAGGTCACGCCGGTGATGCTGAGGTTGGACTTGCCGGTCTCGTCGAACACCAGCTTGAGCTGATCGCCGTTGAGCAGGTTGACACCGTTGAACGACGCGTCCAGCGACGTCGTGTCGATCTGAGTCATGATGTTGTTGTACTGGGACACCAGGTTGGTACGGGTGGCCTGGGCAACAGCATCAGCAACCGGCGCGGTCGCGTTCGACCAAGTCAGAGTCGAAGTGATCGTGCCGCCGATCGTGCCACCAGCGGCGGCAGATCCGATCGTCGACGACGCATAGTCGTTGGTCGCAGACACAGTGAGCAGGCCGTTGGCATCGATCGTGGCCGTCAGGTTGTTGGCCTGAAGCTGCGTGTTGAGCTGATCGAGCGTCTTGACCGTGCCGCCGGTACCATCACCGAACGTGACGTTGACCGCCGTGCCGCCATTGAAGGAGGAGAAGGTCAAGGTCTTGCCCGAGATGCCACCCGACGCCGCGGACCGGCTCGCCGTGAAGGCGGTGCCCGTGCCGGTGGAGCCAGTCAGCCCGAGCGCGGACAGCGCATTCTTGGTGCCGGTGATCGACAGGTCCGCGTTCGCACCGGTCGAGAGGTTGAGCGCACCGGCCACGATCGACGAGTTCTTGGCGCCTGCGGTCGTCTGCAGAGCACCGGAAGCACCCGCCGTCTTGACGGTCTGCACACCGGTCGCGAGATCGATGGCATTCAGAATGTCGTTGACGTTGCCGGCCTGAAGGTAAACGGTCGAGTTGCCGTTTCCATCCGTGACCAAATTGCCGACCTGGGTGGAACCCGTTGCGACGGTGGTGGGCGTCTTCGCGTTCGAGAACGTGATCGTCTTACCGTCCACGTTCAGCGTCGATCCGTCCTGGATCAGGGTCCCGAGCGTGGTCGAAGCGGTCGAACGCGCCTGGGTGACGGTGACCTGGCCGCTGCCGGCCGCGCCCGTCAGGCCGAGGGCCTTCAGAAGGTCGGACCGGCCGGTGATGCTGAGGTCAGCGCCGGTACCCGTGTTCAGGGTAACCTTGCCGGCGGCGATGCTGTTAGCAGTGCCGCCGCCGCTCAGGGTAGCAGCGCCACTGGCGATCGAGACCGTCTGAGCTCCGCTGGCAATGTCGATGGCATTCAGCAGGTCCTGCGCAGTACCCGTCGCAGCCGTAGCGCCAAGATAGACGGTCGAGTTACCGTTACCGTCCGTGAGGACATTGCCGACGGTGCCGGATCCCGACGGGATATTCGTCCCGGTCGGAACGTCCGCGGCCTTGAAAGTGATCGTGTGGCCATCGACGGTCAGCGTTTCGCCATCGGTAGGTGCCGCGTTGGCAGCGATGGTCGTCGCACCGGCGGTACCGGCCAGCTTCAAGGCGCCGCTGAAGGCGGTCGTACCGTCGCCGGCAACTGCAGCCGAGCCGGTCAGCGCAGCCGAGACACCGCCGAGCGTCGTCGTTCCGCTCGCAACGGTCGCGCCGCCGGCAGCGCCGGAGAACAGCACGTTGGAGAGCGCGGTCGTGCTGGTGTAGGTCGTGGTGCCGCGCAGGTCGGACGAGGTCGCACCCGCGATCGTGGTCGAGACGTTGGACTTGGTCGAATAGCCGACCGTGGTCTGCAGCGCCTGGTTGGCGATCGACTTCGCGGAGTCCAGCAGCTTCTGCAGCGAGGTGATGCCGGTGTTGGCGGCCTGCAGCACCTGCACGCCGTTGGCGATGCCATCGAGCAGGTTGTTGATGTCGCTGGCGCGGTTGTCGAGCGACTGGGCGGTGAAGAAGTTGGTGGGGTTGTCGAGCGCCGAGTTCACCTTCTTGCCGGTCGACAAACGCGACTGGGTGGTGGCGAGGAGGTCGGCGGTGGACTGGAGGGAGAGCAGGTTCTGACGAACCGAGGAGGAGAGAACGATACCGGACATACTGTTACCTTTCTGGTAGCTACGCGTCCTGTCTGACCGAGATTGATCAAACGACCGGCGGACGGTGCCTCCGAGCCTCTAACAATCCGTGAAATGAAACCTCGGGTTTGTCCGCGTCGCGCGCAAAATGCCCTCGGGCGAACTTTCAAACCTCGTCCTTGTCATCGCGCACAGTATTGACATCATTCGGCTTTTTCGCGCAGAGGTCGGTGTTTACGACCCGTTAACCACATTCGGCAAGGATTGGACCCAATCAGAGCCGGCAGCCGCCATTGACTGGGCGCGCGCGCCACTCGGTTACAAAAGCGTTGATGGAGAACAGGCATGGCCCTCAAGGTCGAGCTCAGACCGCACGAACGCATCATCGTCGGTAACTGCGTGATTACCAACACCGACCAGCGCGCCCGCCTCCTAATCGATGGCGACAACGTGCCGATCCTGCGCGAGCGCGACATCCTCACGCCGGAGACCGCAAATACGCCCGCCAAGCTGGTCTATCTGGCGGTGCAGCTCATGTACATCTCGCCGGATCCGCAGACCCAGCACGGCACCTATTTCAACCTCGTCCGCGACATCGTCACCGCGGTGCCGAGCGCCTGGCCGATCATCGAGGGCATCAACAACAACATCATGAGCGGCGATCTCTATCGGGCACTGAAGGAAGCCCGCAAGCTGATCGCCTACGAAGACAAGCTGCGTGAGCAGTTCGAGGCCACCCATCCCAAGGACGAGGTCAAGGGCGAGGTCAGCTCGGCCGCCTGAGCGCTTCGCAACATCTGAAGCAAAAACGCCCCGGACCAGGTCCGGGGCGTTTTGTTTTGAAGGTTCCTGATGCTACTGCGCCGTGAGCGGCGGCGCCTCCACCTCGATCACGCCGCCACTGCGCCGAGCGCCGAACTCCAGCACGGCCGCGACCAGCGCATCGATGTCCCTCTCATCGGTGCGGTGATTGACGATCGCGGCACGGATCGCAAACCTGCCATCAAGCGTCGTGCTCGACGGTGCCGCGACGCCCGACTCCTGGATGTCGGCGACGATCTCGCGATTGACCGCGTCATCGGCGCGATAGCGGAAGCAGACGATGTTGAGATTGACCGGCGCCAGCAATTCCAGCCGCGGCTCGGCCAGGATGCGCGCCTCCAAATATTTTGCGAGCGCGCAGCTTCGCGCGATCACCGCACCGAGCCGATCGGTGCCGAACGTCTTCAGAGTGAACCAGGTCTTCAGCGCACGGAAGCCGCGCGACAGATCAGGTCCGAGATCGCAGGGCCAGACCGCACCCGCCGCAAGTCCCCTCGCCTCCCGGCGCAGATAGGCCGCGGGCTGCGCAAACGCCTGCCGATGCTGCTCGCCGTCGCGCACCAGCAGGAAGCCGGCGTCATAAGGCACTTGTCCCCATTTGTGGAAGTCGAGCGCAATGGAATCCGCGAGCTCGATGCCGCCAAGCAGCGGTGCGAGCTCGGGTGACATGATCGCGAGCGCTCCGAAAGCACCGTCAACGTGAAACCAGATCCCCTCCTCGCGGCACAGCTCCGCGACGGCCTTGAGATCGTCGATCGCGCCGACATCGACCGTGCCGGCCGATGCGACCACCAGGAACGGCTTGAATCCGACTTCGCGATCAACAGCGATCTGCGCGCGCAGCGCGGCAACATCGATGCGATGATCGGCATCGACACCGATCTTGCGTAGCGCGTCCGTACCGAGCCCGGCAATGTCCATCGCCCGCGGGATGCAGCCATGTGCGGCGTGCGACGTATAGGCCGTGAGCAGCGCGCCGTCATTGCCGATACCATGCTGGCGCGCGAGCGCGCCGAGCGCGTTCGTACGTGCCACTAGCACCGCCATCAGATTGGCCATCGACGTGCCCGTGACGAAGATGCCGCTCGCGTCGTCCGGAAACGCGAACAGGCGGCGCATCCACGCGACGATCTGGCGCTCAACCTCGATCGGCATGTGGTCGCGTCCGCCAAGATTGGCATTGAGGCCGGCTGCGAGCATCTCCGCGAGCATGCCGACCGCCGTGCCACCACCATGGACCCAGCCCATGAAGCCCGGATGGACGTTGCCGGTCGCATAGGGCGCGACATGCTCGGCAAAATCGCGATAGACATCGGGGAGGCCGCTCGCCTGGCGCGGCACGTCGGCCTTGAATGCCGCGCGGACCTCGTCGGGGATCGGCTGCCAGACCGGACGCGCCCGAATGTTGGCGACGCCGTCGATCGCCTCGTCCAGCATGCGATGGGCCAGCGCGCGAAACTCGCTCCAGTCCTGCGGATCGAGTGATGTGTGGGTGACCGAGCCGGGCGTGTTGCGGATGATCTCGTTCATGCTGCGCTCTCCTTGCCCGCGCATGCATGCCGCGACAGCATCGCCGTGAACGCCGCAAATATCTTGCGCATCTGCGGCGGCTTGTAGGGAAACACGACCGGCGAATCCATGTTGTGCACGACGGCGGTGTTGTCGGCTTCGAAGACCAGGAGCTCACGGTCCTGGTTCTCGGCGCAATCGACGATGAAATAGTCGAGCCCGACGCGTCTGCTCATCTCCTCGAGCGCGCTCCTGTGGCGCACCGCGAAGGTGTGGTCGAAGTCGAGCATGAAGATGGCCTCCTCGGCCCGCTTCTCCTCGCTGAATGCCATGTAGGCGTTGAGATACCAGATGTCCCAGCGATCGGCGATCGCCATGTGGCAAGCGTAAGGCTTGCCGTCGATCATGGCGAGGCGATATTTGCGATAGAGCCCGTCGGGGCTGACATAGTCGACGAAGCGTGCGACGAAGAAGTCCTCCTCCTGCCGTTCGCCGAGATAGGCCGATAGCGCCGCCGCATCAGCGAGCTTGGCGAGCCCGACGCCGGCATGCGAGCCGCGCGGTCGCGCGATCATCGGAAAGTGCAATTCTTCCGCGATGGAATTGCAGGCGATCCGCCCCAGCGCGAGCTCCGACAATTGCGCGCGCGTGGCGTGGACGGTCGCGGGAATGTCGAGGCCGGGCACACCCGTCAGCAGCCGGTACAGCTTGTCGCGATCGAGGTTGCCGATGAGATCGGGGCGATTGAGCAGCGGCCGCGGCCAATGTGGCGCGGCCTTCTCGATCAGCGCGAGCGCGTCCCGGCATTCCTCGGAATCGGATGCAACCACGATGGCGACGTCGTGCTCGGGCAAGTTCTCCGGCAGACCGACGCCCTTGACCACATAGAGCGTCAACAGCTCGATGTCGGACCCTTCGAGCAGGAAGTCGATCGGCGTGTTGCCGCCCATGTCGATGTCGGCTGCAAGCGCGAGCACGCGCAAGCCCGGCTTCGGGGCAGCGCTGGGCGTACGAAACAACTGATGGAAGGTCAGCACCTCCGACTGGATCGCAAGCCCTGCCTCCTTGTCGCCAAGAAGCTGGACGATCAGCGACAGATCCAGGCCTTCGCCCGCCTGCGCCGTCCCCTCTCTGATCCGGACCACGAGCTGGTCGCGCAACGGCTGCAAATCGACACCTTCGAAAGCCTGGCGCGTCAGCTGCGCAAAGCCGATACGGTCGGCGTACGCGCCGGCGCTCATCCCGAAAGGCTCACGCCGCATGGGCCGCCGCCGCTGTGGGCGCCGGCGCGAATTGCGAGGCGATATCGCCGTGGAACACCGACGGTCCAACGTGATCGAGCGAACTCTGGATGTCGGCCCAGATCTCGCCGCCGATGTCGGTCCAGCGCTTGCAGAAGGCGAAGTCCTCGGACAGATACGTTCCGGTCGCTGGATCGATCATGCATTCGAACAGCGCGAACCGGTTCAGGCTCGCCGCCAGCGTATCGTGCGAATGCTCGCGGAAGAATTGCAAGTTGGCGTAGTCGGGGTGGCGGCACATCGCTTCCAGCACGTGGCGCCGGATCATCAGGAAGCCGGTGCCGGCATAGCGCACGCGGGTGAAGCCGTTGACGACCACGATGCACTCGGGATCCTCGATCTCCAGCACGTAATCGAGCGCAGCCGGCGGCACGTCAGCGCGGCCGGCCTCAATTGCGCGCTTCGCCTTGTCCCAGTTGACCCGCTTGATCGGATAGCAGCCGGCCACGAGGTCGGCGCCGCATTCGATCAGCCGGAACACCTGCTCCGGCTTGAAGCCGATGTCGGCATCGATGAAAAGGAAATGCGTCGCCTTGGGATCATCCAGGAACAGTGCGACCAGATTGGCCCGCGCGCGCGTGATCAGCGCGTCGCCGTCGCGCAAATGCACCTTGAGCTCGAGATTGGACATGCCGTGGACGGCGCGCTGGAGCGCGAAGATCGAGCTCGCATAGATGCTCGACACCTGCCCGCCGAAGCATGGCGTGGCCACCACCAGTTGCATCTTGTCTGCCATCCCCAGCTCCGCCCCCGCTCCAATCCTCACCAAGAGGTAAAGAGGCATGGTTAACGGCGTCTTAACGCGTCCTTACAGGAACTTGACGAGCGAGAGCTGCGCCAGGTTCGAGGTCACCTGGTAGGACGCCTGGAGCGCATTCTGCAGCGCCAGGATCTCGCTCGCGACCTGGTCCGGCGAGGCTGATTCCGCCTGGTCGATGATGGTCTGGAGCTGCGCCTTGGCCTGGGTCTGGCGCGTGGACGCATCCTTCATCGTGTTCTGGGCCATCGCGATGTCAGTCTGGATGTCCTCGATGCGCTGCTGCCCGGGCTGCTGGGTCAGCGCCTGCGTCACCCGCAGGCTCAGCGCGGAAACCTGCCCGCCCGAATATTGGCCGGTTGGCGAGGTCGAGAAGGTCCCGAACACCGCGATCGCCTGCAATTGCCGGCGGATCGCATCCTCATTCGCCTGGGCGCCATATTGCACCGTCACGGCATCGTCGACCCGCGCCATCGCGGTTGAGCGCGGCGAGCCCGGCCCGTCGTCGCCCAAGTACCATTTCACTGTATTGGCCGAGCCGTTCACCAGCGTGGTCGCCGAACTCGCCGGCGACGAGCCGACGCGCAGCGGCGGTTGCGTGGCGGTCACGGGCGTCGAATTGAAACCGAGCGAACTCAGCGCGCCCGTATTCGAGCTCGTGATGCTGAGGCTCGCCGCATCGTCGGTGTTGATCGTGATCGAGCCGCCATGGACGGTCGAGGGCTTCGACGTCCCCGTGATCTGGTCGATCCTGCTCAAGAGGGTCTGGATGCTATCGGTGACGTTGAGCTGGTTGCCGGTCGCGCCGGAAGCGACAAAGGTCAGCGTGGTGCCGTTGACGGTGATGGTGTCGCCGGCGACGAAGCCCGGCGAGATCGAGTCCGAGGGGCTCGCGCCGGACAGTGCCGTCGCGCCGGAGACAGGGGCCGGCGGCGTCGCCTGGTTATTGACGGGCGCGCCGATTGCAGAGCTCGCGCTGTTGAAGAAGTTGTCGCCGGCGACGACCGCGGATGCCGCCACCAGCGAGGTGTTGGCGAGCTTGGTGATCGCGGTGTTCAGCGCCGTGTTGAGGTTCGCGGCCGTGTTGTTCGGATTGACGGGGACGCTTGCATCGATCGCGAAGTTGCCGAGCGGGGTCGGCGTCGCCGTCGAGGCGGTCAGGTCGATCTGCTCGGTCGTGCCGTCCGGCAGGGTGAACTGGACGCTCAGCTTGTCGCCGTTGTTCGGGTTGACGCCGTTGAGATCGACCGAGAACGACACCGGCGAGCCGCTCGGGCCGGTGACGGTCGCACCGGTCAACGTCGAGGAGACCGACTTGATCTTGAGCCCGAACGGTGACCCGGCGGCGTCTTCCGCGACTTGCACCGAACTCGGCGTCGGCTGCGTCTGCACCAGACGGCCCATGCCGTTGGCGCCGAGGTCGGCGGCTTGGCGCTCCGCCATGACGGTCTTGAACCCCGCCTGCGTCGTGGTGCCGTTGATGATGTCGCCGGCATCGGCGACCGATTGGGTGTTGACGGCCGTTCCGGAGAACAGATAGCGGCTGCCGGTCTGCGTGTTGAGAACGCCGACCATTGAGCCGAACTGGGCGGCCGCGGTGTTCTGCGCGACCGTCTGGCCGTTGACGTTGAGATCCTGCGCGGTAGAGGCCGAGCCCGTCTGCACCGTGCTGCGGATCTTCGTCAGCGACTGCAGGGCGGTATTGGCGAGGTTGATGCTGACATTGACGTTGGTGATCGTGTCGGTATAGGCGGCGATGTTGGAGAGCTGCGCGCGCCCGGCGATCGCAAAACCCTCGTTGGTGCCCATGCCGGAATAGTTCTGCGACAGCTTGCCGGTCGAAAGCTGCGTCGACAGGTCGGTGAGCTGCTGATTGATGTTGCGGATCTGCGAGCCCAGAACCGACGACGAGTAGTTGATGCTGCTGATCGACATGTTTCAGAGCCCTGTTACTTGTTAGCCTTGAGCCTGGAGCAACGTGTTCATCATGCTCTGCACCACCGACATGACGTGGGCGTTGGCGGCATAGGCATTCTGAAGCTGGATCAGGTTCGACATCTCCGAGTCCAGGTTGACGCTGGAGGTCGAGTTGAATTTGGCCTGGAGCGTCGAGACCACGACGCTCTGGCCCTGCTGGAGCTGGGTCGCCTGGGTCGCGGCATTGGCCTGCACGCTCAGGAACTGCTGGAGGTAATTCGAAACGCTGCCGGTGAAGGGCTGGTTCGCCGAGCCGAGCCCGCTCTGCGGCGAATAGGAGAACACCGCATTGGTGAGCTGGGAGTAGAGATAGTCCGAACGCGTGGTATCGCCCGCGGGCGTCACCGGCGAGGTGTTGTAGACCGACAGCCGGGTCGGATCGGAAACCAGCTGCGTGTTCACGGCGATGCGCCCGGCAAGGCCGGTCATCTGCGAACCCGACGCGGTGATCGCGCCGGTGTAGAGCGCCTGGCCGCCGTCGGTGAACAGCGGCAGTTGCGGGTTGCCCGAGGTCAGCGACGAGATCGTCTTGGTGGTCGAGGCCGAATTGACCTTGGCAAGGCCGGTGTTGTCGTCGGCTAGCCGCAGCGTCGTGGCCGTCGCCGGCGACGGGGCGGCGGCGAACGACAGATGCGTGGCTGATAGCGCGGTGTTGAGCGCAGAGGCGATCGCGCCCATGCCGCCGGCGAAGTTGATGCCGATCCGCATCGGATTGGCATTCGTCGCGTTCTGCAGCGGCAACGCGGCCGGATCAGTCACGTTGACCAGCGTAATCTGGCGCTGCGTGTTGGTGGTCGTGTCCGTGTAGGCGATGTTGACGGTGTTGCCCGGCGCCGCACCGGCGAGGTCGAGATCGAATCCGGCCGGCGGACCGGAGACCGTGCTGCCGGCCGTGGTTTTGTCGGACAGCGCGCTCGACATCGTGGCGGCGAGCTGGTCGATCTGGTTCTGCGCCTGCACCAGCGTCTGGTCGCGCAGCTTCAGGTCAGCCGCGATCTGGCCGGAAGACACCACGTTGTTGGCGACGACGTCGAGCTGCGAGCCGTTCGGCAGCTTGATGTTGAACGCGCCGACGCCAGACTTGGCCGGATCGATGTTGTAGAGCGAGGTCGCCGACAGCGCGCCGGCGGACGCAAAGGAGAATTCCGAGGCGAGCCCGGCGCCGACGAGCTGAATCCCGGTCGTGGTGTAGATGTTGGCCTGGTTCGAGCCGTCGGTGGTGACGCGGACGTCGACATATTTCGACAGCGTGTTGATGGCCTGGTCGCGCTGGTCCATCAGCGTCGCCGCCGAGGGATCGTTGGCCGACAGGCCCTGGAGCCTGGTGTTGATATCGGCGATCTGCCGCATCGCCGCGTTGGCGGCTTGCGCCGAAGTGCCGAGATCCTGCTCGACATTGGAGCGCAGCGACTGGATGCCTTTGGTCGTGACGTTGAGCTGCTGTGCCAGCGCCTGGGCCGCGCCGAGGGCCACGGTCTGCGCCGACGACGCGCCCGAGCTTGTCGACAGCGCCTGCAGCGCCGTGGTGAAATTGTTCAGCGCAGTTTCGAGCGTGCCGGAATTGCCGGGCGTGCCATAGACATTCTGAAGCTGCTTCAGGATGTTGGCCATCTGGTCGGCGTAGCCGCTGCCGCCGGTCTCGGTCCGTAGCTGGTTCAGCACGTAGCTGTCGAGCTCGCGGCTGACACCGGTGGTCATCGCCGTCGAGCCGAAGTCGCCGGTCGTTACCTCGATCTGGTTCGGCGTCTGGACGACGTAACCCGGCGTCTGCGAATTTGCGACGTTCGAGGAGACGATCGAGAGCGCGGCCTGGTTGGCACGCAGACCGCTCATCGCACTGGCGAGGGCCGAACTCAAACCCATGTTACTAGCCGCCTTTGG
This sequence comes from Bradyrhizobium sp. 179, assembly GCF_023073535.1. NCBI lineage: Bacteria > Pseudomonadati > Pseudomonadota > Alphaproteobacteria > Hyphomicrobiales > Nitrobacteraceae > Bradyrhizobium > Bradyrhizobium sp. 179. Next base: position 42,226 of record NZ_JADPJR010000059.1, read on the forward strand.
TTAGGTTACGCGCTGATCAGCGCAACACGTTCAAAAGGTCCTGCACCATCGAATTCGCGGTCGTGATCACCTTGGTGTTGGCCGAATAGGCCTGCTGGGTCACGATCAGCTTGGTGAATTCGTCGGCGATGTCGGTGTTGGATCCCTCCAGCGACGAGCCGCTGATGGTGCCCGAAGCGCCATCGATGGCGTCTCCCGACTGTTCAGTCGCGGCATAAGCGCCGCCGTCGAGCGCCTTCAGATAGTTTGTGCCGTTGAAATGCGATAGCTGGACCTGAGCGAGGTTGAGGTTCTGGCCGTTCGAGAAGGTTCCGACCACGATGCCATTGTTGTTGACGGCAACCGAGCGGAGCTGACCGGCGGAATAGCCGTTCTGGGTGATGGTGTTGATGGTCACCGCGCCGCTCGTGCTGGCATATTGCGTTAGCCCGCCCGAGGAGATGTTGAAGGCGACGGAGCCGAGCGACTGGCCGCTCACGCTGACATTGTTGATGGTGATGCCCGAGCCGCTCGGCGAGGTCAGCGAGCCGTCCGAGGCAAAAGTGAAGGCCTGGCCGGTATTGACCCAGCCGACCGTCGTGCCGGTCGCATTCGGGTCGGTCTGGTAGAACAGGTTCCAGGTATCGGAATGGCCCGCGCCCAACGAAGCGCTGTCGGTCTTGGCCCAGCGCAATTGCAGATTCACCGGCGTGCCGGCGGCGTTGTAGGCGGTCACGGCACCGCCGCTGATCGATTCCTGGGTGAAGGTGGCGATGTCGTTGCCGATCACACCGCCGGTGCCGGCGGTGCCGCCGCCGTCGCGATTCTTGGTGATGGTCGAGGTGAAGCCGAGCGCGGCAAAGGCCGCGCTGTTCGAGCTCGACACTGTGAGATTAGAGACGGTGCCGGTATTCAGCGTGATCACGCCACCGCTGCTCACCGACGACCCCGACCCGCCGGAGAGTGCATCGATCTTGCCGAGCAGGGTCGTGATGTTGTCGGTGATGTTGATCTGGTTCGGGCCCGAGGCACCCGAGGCGACGAAGGTCAGCGTCTGACCGTTGACGGTGATCGTGTCGGCGGGCGGGCCTGCGGAAAAACCCGACGAGAGCACTTGGGCGCCGCCGGCGGTCGCCGTGCCGCTCAGCACCGTTGAGCCCGAGATCGCGGGCGAGGACAGCACGTTTCCGCCGCGCGTCACGCTGCTGATGCCGAGCGCGGTGGCTGCCGTGCCGCTGCCCACCGCCACGTCGGTGCCGGTACCGCTGGAGATCACGATGTTGCCGCTGGCGGAGAGGGACGCCGTGACACCGGCGCCGCCGGCGGTCTGGATCGCGTTCAGGATGTCCGCCACCGTAGCCGTCGTACCCGCACCGAGACCGATCGTGGTGTTGCTGCCGACCGTCGAGACCGTCGTGCCGGCGTTGAAGGTGACCGTGTTGCCGTTAATGGTCAGCGTCTGGCCGCTCAGCGCGGTGAGAATGCTAGAGGCGAGATGCGTACCTACCGTGTTGTCGAGGGACGTGGTGGTCGAAGCCACGGCGGACGAATTGTTCTGAAGCGCAACCGTACCCGTGCCCGTGGTCGACGAGTAGGGCGAGCGGACGTTGCCGGTCGCCGCCGCGCCGGAGACCTTTGCGTTGGCATAGGGTGCGGGCGGTGTGCCGACGGGCAACGGATTGGCGGCGAAGTCGGATGGGTTCAGTCCACCAGCGGCCAGCAGCGTGCCCGTCGCCGCCGTCGTGCTCGCCACCGTGTTCGGCTGCGTCGGCAGGTTCGCGGCGTACTGGATCGAGGTGGTCGCCTGCGCCGGAATGAAATTGTTCTGGAATTGCAGGACGGTCGCCACGTTGCCCTGCGGATTGCCCGTCTTCGGGTCGACCGTGACGCCCATCAGGTAATAACCGGCGCCATTGACCAGATTGCCGTTGGCATTGAGCTGGAAGTCGCCACGCCTGGTGTAGTAGGTGACGCCGCTGAACACCGGTACGTTGTCGACGACGCCGGTCGCCTTCTGGATCGAGAAGAAACCGTCGCCGGTGATTGCCATGTTGGTGGCGACGGTGGACGACGAGATCGTTCCCTGCGTCGTGATGGTGGCCTTGGCGTTGGCCGTCACGCCGCCTGCGACCTGCTTGCTCGGCACGGACGAGTCGGGAATGAGATCGACGAAGCTGGTGCCGATGCCCTTGTAACCGGTGGTCGATGAGTTCGCGATGTTGCCGGAAATGTTCTGAAGCGCGAACGACTGCGCCTGCAGGCCACCCACCGAGGTGTTCATTGCATCGAAGATACCCATAACTTTGTCTCCAAATCCGATCCCGGCGGCCGGTCGAGCCTGGCCGCAGTCGGAGGAGACAGTCGCAAAGGCTATGCCAATGCAGGTATCTTCAGGAAATCAACGACTTAAATGAACATGCCCCAGTCGGATGACCGGGGCACAATTGCCGGGCCGGCAACAATTGCCGGGATGCCATAGCGTTTTCGAGCGAAGTGGCTACCGGTTCGCGTGAAGAAGACGCCTCAAAAAAAGCCCTACGTCGCCGACGCCGCCGCGGGATGGAAGACCAGCCCGAAACCGTCGATGCAGTAGCGCAGACCGGTTGGTTTCGGACCATCGTCGAAGACGTGGCCGAGATGGCCGCCGCAGCGGCGGCAATGCACTTCGGTGCGGACCATGCCGTAAGCACGGTCCTCTGTCTTGCCGACATTGCCCTCGATCGGCTGGTAGAAGCTCGGCCAACCGGTGCCGCTCTCGAACTTGGTGTCGGAGCTAAACAGCGGCAGGTCGCAGCCGGCGCAGGCGAAAATGCCCTTGCGATGCTCCTTGAGCAGTGGGCTGGAGCCGGGCCGCTCGGTGCCGTGATTGCGCAGGATCTCATATTGCTGCGGCGTGAGCTGGGCACGCCATTCGGCCTCCGTCTTCACGATCTCGAACTTTTCCGCGGCCTTCTCGCCAGCCTCGGCCGGCGATGCCCTCAGCCAGCGGAAGGCCGAAAGGCCGAACAGCCCGGCGGCAGTCGATAGCAGGATGCGGCGATCAAACATCTCATTCTCCGTGCGGGAGCGTTCACGCCCTGAGATACGGGCTTCTGACGGCCGATGTTACACTTCCGGGCGGAATTATTCTCGGGTCTATTGCGAGACGCTGTCCTCCTGCGGGGCTGGTTCCGCGGCCTGGGCCGCAGCTCGTGGCGGCGGTGCCGGCCGTGGCCGGACCCCGGGCGGCGGACGGCGCGGACCGGTGCCAGCCGCCCGGTTGGCTTCGGCGAGGCGCGCCTCGCGTTTCCCGTCCTTGACCCGCGCCCGCTCGCGGTAGCGGGCGAGCGAGCCGGCGGCCGCGGAACTCGCCCTGCCCCAGAGCCCGACCAATTGGCCGGCGACCCGTCCGGTCATCCCTCCCGCCCAGACCAGCTCGAAGGGCGAAAACAGGCGCCAGCGTTCATCACCCCGCAGGATGCTGCGCGCGATCAACTGTCCGGCCATGGCCGAGGTGTTCATGCCCTTGCGGCCGAACCCGCTCGCCACCCACAGGCCTTTGCGCAGTTGGCCGATCTGCGGCATGCCGTGCACCGTCTGGCCGGTGGCGCCGCCGAACATATCGGTGATCTCGACATTGCCGAGCTGGGGAAAGATCGTGCGGATCCGCCGCCTGACCGCGCCGGCGAAGCGCTGCGGACGCGCCGCCCAGGTGGTCTGCGGGTTCTCCCACATCAGCCGGTCGCCGTCGACGATACGAAAATGGTCGATGCCGCCGGAGTCCATCACCGATCCCTTGAAGGCGGTGATCTCGTGCACGCGCTCGCCAAGCGGCGCGGTGATGCCGGCATAGCGCCAGACCGGAAGCAACGTCTCCGACAAACGCCGCAGGGGCGCGCCGAGATGGATGTTGCCGGCGAGCACGATATGGCTCGCGCGCAGCCGCGCCGAGGGCGTGACGATGCGCTTGCGGATGCCGGAATGATCGATGCTGACGACCGGGGTATCCTCGAAGATGCTGGCGCCTGCCCGCCGCGCCAGTGCCGCAAGGCCGTGCACATATTTGCGGCCGTCGACCTGGAACGCGCGGGGATAATGGATGCCGTGGAAGTATCGATCGGTCTTGAGCACCGCTCGGACGCGATCGACCTGCCAGCCCTCGACCTCGGTATCGAAATCCTCGTGCAGCATCTGCAGCCGGCTGATCAGCCGGTCGCCGTCATCGACATTCGACACTTCCAGCGCGCCCTCGCGGAGGCCGATCCCCGGCATGTTCTCTTCGGTGGCGTTGGCGCGGACGAACTCGGCGCCCTGCTTCGACAGCGTCCACAATTCGCGCGCGTCCTCAAGACCGACGCGCTCGATCAGATCCGCGAGCGACAGTGCAAAGCCCGGCATCACGGTGCCGAGCTGGTTGCCGGAGGCGTTCCAACCGATATGGCGGCCCTCGAGCACCGCGACACTGGCCCCGAGCCGGGCCGCCTCCAGCGCGACCGAGAGGCCGGCAAGCCCCGCCCCGATCACGCAGATGTCGGCATCGAGATCGAACGTCAGCCGCGTCCGCTCGCGAAAGCCGGCTTCTTCCTGGGACACGCTTGTGAAAGTCTCGCTCATGTCGTTTCTTAACGGAGCCATCAGGCGCTTGTCACCTTGTCCTCAACCCGCGCCTGTAGATTATCGTGGACGCGTAATGATTCGAGAATGCCATGCGCCGTTTGATGCTGCTGCGTCACGCGAAGACCGAGACCGACGCACCGAGCGGCCGTGACCAGGATCGCCGGCTCGACGACCGCGGCCACAGGGATGCTGCGCAGATGGGCGACTGGATCGCCGCCCATCCGCCCTTCCCCGAGACCGTGCTGGTGTCGCATGCCGTCCGGGCCCGGCAGACCTGGGACATCGCCTGGGAGGCAATGAAGGACCGCGTCGCTGCGCCGCAGGTCGAGGTCCTGCCGGAACTTTATGGCGCCGATCCCGCGCAGATCCTGGACGCCATTCGCACTGCAACCGCCCCGGCCGACCCAAAGCAATTGCTGCTGGTCGGCCACAATCCCGGCATGCACGAGGTCGCGCTCATGCTTATGGGCGGCGGCGATCCGGCCGGCGCGCGGGCACTCGGCGACAACCTGCCTACCGCGGGGCTTGCGATCTTCGACTTTGACGTCAAGGATTGGGGTGACGTGGCCTACCGCCGCGGCAAACTGGTGCTGTTGGTCAGCCCCAAGCTGCTTCGATCGGGATGATCGCGCGACGTACCGCCAAGACGTGCTGACCGAAAGATTGGAGGCGCAGATGTTCAAGTCCATCCTCGTGCCCATTGACCTCGCTGACACCGATCTCGCCAAGCCGGCGATCGCAACCGCGGCGACGTTGTCGCAAACCTGGGGCGGCGTTGTACGCCTGCTCAACGTGCTGCCGATGACGCCGGTGATGCTGGCCGAATACGTGCCGGCCGATTTCGACGAGCAGCAGCGCCAGACCTCGGAAGAAGCGCTCGCCATCGTCGCGCGGGAGTCCGGGATCGAACCCTCCCGCATCTCCAGCGTGGTGCGCCAGGGCGGCATCTACCACGAGATCCTGGAGGAAGCGGTGCACATGAAAGCCGACCTGATCGTGATGACCTCGCACAGGCCGGCGATGCGCACCTATTTCCTCGGCTCCAACGCCGGGCACGTCGTGCGCTACGCCAAATGCTCGGTGCTGGTGGTCAGGCACTGAGCTCGGAGCAATGTCGTGAAGCAATGGTGGCGGAGATGGACCTATGAGGTCCCGCTTGCGGTCGGCGACGCACTATGGGAGGTGCTGGTCGTGCGGCTGGCCGCGCTGCTGGACAGACTGACGGTGCGGAAGTTGATCGCCTCCATCCCCGTCGCGATCATTGTGCTGGCCTACTATCACAGAATCCCGATTCCGCCGGAGCTGATGCTGGTCGGCGACTTCCTCGCTTATGTCGACATTTTCTCGGTGCTGTTCCTGGTAGGTATGCTGAGCCGCGTCACGACGGTCATGTTCTTCGTCAAACAAGCGGCAGTACGCGTCGCCCAGCTCACCGGCGGTGTCGTCGCACATATGCAACGTCTCGATATCCGGCATCGACGTGAACGGGGCGCCTGGTCGAGACCACACCGCAAATCCGACCGGCCCGAGCACGACCTCACGGCCTTTGAGCGCGACCGGGCTCAGATCCAGCAACGGGCGGTTTTGCGAGAACCGCCCGTTTGCACATTCTGGCAGATTTCCCAGACACAAGAGCGCGACATAAGCCGTTCCAACCATCCGCGCAGGGAAGGCCGGGATGTCTCCGGTTGCCCTGTTGTCCGCTATGCATGAAGCACACGCAACCTGCTCTTGGCATGGCGGTTCATGGAAGCCAACCGGCTCCCGGTCTTCCCCCCGTCTTCCCTGCCCCTCTTTCAATTATGAGGGCAAGGCACCGAAGCAAAGCTCGGGCGAACAAGCCGCGAGGATGCGAAGGTGTGTCTGCCACCACACACTCGCTGTCATCGCCCGGCTCGACCGAGCGATCCGGTACGCCGAGACGGCAGTGATTGAACAGAGACGCCGCGGCGTACTGATTCCCCGCCGGGGCCTGTCATCGGGCTCGCCGAAGGCGAGACCCGGTCGCGGGGAATGACCGCGTCACCTGGAGAATCAGGCCGCCGCCTCTTGATCGTCATCGCGAGGAGCCCTTGCGACGCAGCGCGTCCGGGACACGCGAAGGGCGAACGCCGTCACCCACCCTTCGCCATTGTCATCGTCTCACAAATACCGCGTCAGCTCGGCCTTGAACTGCCCGTAGACGGCGTCCTCGATCTGGCTGCGCGTGATGCCGATATCGCGCAGGGCGCGGTCGTCGAGTTGGTTCAGCGTCTTGACGGCGGAGCGGCGCTCGAGGCGGTCGAACAGCGCATAGGTGGCGGCGACGAGCGTGCTGAAAAATCCGCGTGATGAGGAGGGGCGTAAACTCCGCTCGGCAGTTTGCGAGATCGTGGTCATTGTTCTTCTCCGGCATGCTGTCCCGCGCGGCGAAGCCGATGCCGTTGGCGCAGACGCTTCGAGCGCTTGCACCTCATTTGCCGCGGGATTGCTCTCGCTCTCCTCGGCTCGCGGAACTTGATGGAACTTAAATGCTTCAGTACACTAATCGGAGCAAGTAAAACATTGCTCTCGGTGCAATAATGTCCAAGTTCGAGTACGTGAAGCTCGCCGATGCCATTGCGGCCGATATCACTAACGGCACGTTAAGGCCTGGCGACCGGCTGCCGCCGCAGCGCAATTTTGCTTATGACCGCGGCATCGCGGTCTCGACCGCGAGCCGGGTTTACACCGAATTGCTCCGTCGCGGGCTCGTCGTCGGTGAGGTCGGCCGCGGTACCTTCATCTCCGGCGATGTCAGGCGCGAAGTCGAGACGATCAGGGAGCCCGTGGACGCGCGCATCAATTTCGAGGTCAATTATCCGCTGCTGCCGCAGCAATGGGCGATGATCGCCAAGAGCCTTGCAGGGCTCGAGCGCGTCGACGCGCTCGAATCCGCGCTGCGCGTCTCGACCAGCACCGGCACCAAGAGCGCGCGCGTTGCGGCCGCCGCCTACCTCGCACGCAAGGATTTCGCGCCGCAGGCCGAGCAGATTTTCTTTACCGCCAACGGCAAGCAGTCACTCGCGGCCGCGCTCGCAGCGCTCGTCCCCACCGGGGGCCGCTGCGGTGTCGAGGCGCTGACATATCCTTACGTGAAGAGCATCGCCGCGCGGCTCGGCGTGACGCTGGTCCCGATCCCGATGGACGAGCACGGCGCGCGGCCCGACGCCATCCAGAAAGCGCATCGCGAAGCCCACCTGTCGGCGCTGTATTTCCAGCCCATCATCCAGAACCCGCTCGGCGTTACCATGAACGCAACGCGGCGCGCCGATATCATGCGCATCGCCGAGAAGCTCGATCTCACCATCATCGAGGACGCCGTCTACGGCTTCCTCGCCGACGACACGCCGCTCGCAGCGCTCGGGCCCGACCGCTGTATCGTGCTCGACAGCCTGTCCAAGAAGGTCGCGCCCGGCCTTGCGCTCGGCATCCTGGTCGCGCCGCCGCATCTGCGCGAGAGCGTGATGAGCGCGATCCGCACCGGCGGCTGGATCGCCTCCGGCCACGCGCTGGCGTCCGGGCAGCGGCTGATGGCCGACGGCACCGTCTCCGAGCTGACAAGGCTGAAGCGCATCGACGCCGCACGCCGCCAGCAGACCGCAGCGAGGCTCTTGGCCGGCTACCAGCTCGCCGCCGATCCGCGCGCCTATCATCTTTGGCTGACGCTGCCACCGCATTGGCGTTCGCAGACCTTCGTCGCCGCGGCAGCCCGGCGCGGCATCGCGCTGACGCCGTCCTCGACCTTCGCGATTGCTCATGGTCATGCACCGAATGCGGTGCGGCTCGCGCTCGCGCCGCCCTCGCCCGAGCAGCTCGATTCCGGCCTGCGCACGATCGTTTCGCTGCTCGGCACCAAGGAAGAGGATTTTGACTCGACGGAGTAGCGATCTATCTATGGCAGCAAGGACCGGGGTAGTTGATCGAAGCTGTAGCTCCGCGGCCGGTTGCGCCGGACGAAGCCGCCGACCCGCCAGGCGAACAGCGCGGCAAAGCCGAGAATGAACAGCGCGCCCGCGAACTCGCCGATCATCAGCGCGCGGATCAACAGCACCGCCATCGCCACCGTCAGCACCGCAAGGAAGACCAGCACCGCCGCATAGGCCATGCGGCCGAGGCCCGCGCTCAGCGTCGCCCGGCTGCCGGCCTTGGCCATGCGTGCATGCAGCGCGACGATGAACTGGCGAAAACCGCTGTCCTGCGGCGCCATCAGCGCGGCCGTTTGCCAGCTCGTCGACAGGATCGCGATGCGCCGACCATCGGCGTGGCTGACGTCGGCGCGAAAGCGGTGCTGCTGCATCGACACTGGGCGGAACGACAGCCGGATCGCGCTGATCTCGTCATAGCGCCACAGCGCGGAGCGCCCGGCGATGTGCCAGGACAGGCCCTCGTCCGTCAGCTCGAAACGGTGGGCCGAACCGATCAGCGAGGCCTTATAGGCATAGCTCGTGACTGCGTCAGCATCCGAAACCTGCATCTCGACATCGATCCCGTCCTCGCGATCCCGTCAGCGATCCGCTTGCGCGAACGCCCTCGCCCATCCTACAAGCGGGGCATGGCTGAGACGACCTTTTTTCCGCGCCGCCTGATTCTCGGCGCTGCCCTGATCTCCGGCGTGCTGCTCGCGCTCGCGGTGCATATGCTGGGCGCGCGCTACGGGCTCGACCTCGGCGGTCTCTGGCGCGCCGACACGCATGAGTTCATCCCGGCCGGCGCGGCGATCGCATGGTGGCTGATCGCCACCGTCGGCTTTTCCGGCGGCTATTTCACGGCATCATTGATGCAGAGCGCCGTCTCCGGCCAGATCCCGCAACGGATGCGCCAATTCCTGATCGCAGTCGGCGTGCTGCTGCTCGCGGGCGCGGGCCAGGCGGCCTCAGCACCGAGCCCGATCCCAACGGTCTCGGGTGTCCTGACCGGGCTCGCTGCGCTGTGCCTCGGCGCTGTGATGGCATTTTGCGGCGCGCATTTTGCGTTGCGCCGCGGCTAGGCCATCACGCCGACGCGAGTAGCCGCGGCCGATCCAGCATGATCGCGATATCGGAAGCAGGCCGCGGCTTGCTGAACAGATAGCCTTGCGCCTGGGTACAGCCTTCACGCCGGAGCAGCTCGAGCTGCGCGTCATTCTCGACACCTTCCGCCGTGGTGACGATACCGAGGCTGCGGCCGAGGCCGGTCACAGCGCGGATGATCGCCATGGAATCCTCGCGCGTCGCCAGCTCCGACACGAACGAACGATCGATCTTGATCTTGTCGAACGGGAAGCTGCGCAAATAGCTCAGGGACGAATAGCCGGTGCCGAAATCGTCGAGCGAGATCCGCACGCCCATCGCGCGCAGCTCGTGCAGGGTCGTCAGCGTCGCCTCGCTGTTCTGGAGCAGCACCGATTCGGTGATCTCGAGCTCGAGGCGGCGCGCATCAAGTCCCGAGAGGGCCAGCGCCTCGGTCACCGATGCGATCAGGTTCGGGCTCTTGAACTGCACCGGCGACAAGTTGACGGCGACGTCGACATCGTCGGGCCAGGTCGCCGCGTCGGTGCAGGCGGAGCGCAGCACGAACTCGCCGAGCTGAACGATGAGCCCGGTCTCCTCGGCCAGCGGGATGAAGCTGATCGGTGCGATCAGCCCGCGCTGCGGGTGATTCCAGCGCAGCAGCGCCTCGAAGGCGACGACGCGGCCGCTCGCGACGTCACGGATCGGCTGATAATACGCCACGAACTCGTCACGTTGCAGCGCCGCGCGCAGATCCATTTCAAGGAGGCGCCGCGCCTGCGCGCGCGCATCCATGCCGGTCTCGAAGAAGCGATAGGTGCCACGGCCGTCCGCCTTGGCGCGGTAGAGCGCGAGGTCTGCGTTCTTCAGGAGCTCGTCCGGATGGCTGCCATCCTGCGGCGATAGCGAGATGCCGATCGAGACGCCGATCACGATCTGGTGGTCGTCGATCTCGTAAGGCGCCGAGATCACCTCGACCAGGCGCCCGGCAAGCGATCTCGCAGCGGTTTCCTCGGAACGTCCGATCTGGACCACCGCAAACTCGTCGCCGCCGAGCCGCGCCACGGTGTCGTGCTCGCCGACGGTGGCCTTCAGCCTGCGGCCGACTTCCTTTAGCAGCGCATCGCCGATGGGGTGGCCGAGCGAGTCGTTGATGTCCTTGAAGTGATCGAGATCGAGACAAAGCACCGCGAGCTGCTCGCCCGACCTGGTCCGGCGCAGCCCATGCTCGAGCTGTTCGTGGAACAGCACGCGGTTCGGCAGGCTGGTCAGCGCATCATGGCGCGCCATGTGCGAGATCTTGGCCTGCGCCTCCAGCCATTCGGTGATGTCCTCGAAAGTGGCGACCCAGCCGCCGCCCTGCATCGGCTGGTTGACCACCCGGATAGAGCGGCCGAACCGGTTGACGACGTCGGTCGTGGTGCGTCCCTCCCGCGCGTCGGCGACGAGGCGGGCGAAGAATTGATCCGCGTCGCCCTGCCACTGGCCCTTCGCCTGCTCTTCCCTAAGCACGTCGACCAAAAGGCGGCCGGTGAGCAGGATGTCGGTGCGACGGAGCATCGCGGCATAGCGCTCGTTGAAGAGGATGATCTTGCCGTTGGCGTCGAACATGCACAGTCCTTGCGACATGTTCTCGAGCGCGCTGTCCAGCACGATCTGCTGGCGCCCCAATTCGCCCTTGGCGCGGCGGTCGAGCAGCGCGGCCACGAGCGCAATCGCGATGATCGCAACCGCAGCGCTGGCGGTGAGGAAGGACAGCGAGGCCGGCGGGATGGAGAGCCCGCTGATCGCGCGGGTCGGGTCTGGCGTCAGCAGCACCGCGCCCATCGCGGTGAAATGATGCGCGACAATGGCAAGCGTCAGCAGCGCAGTCGCGCTCAGCGCATGGGAGAGGTCGTCGCGCCGCGCGGCGATGAACAATGCGAAGCCCGCAAAGACGATTCCGAACAGCACCGAGGCGGCAACCGTGCTTCCGATCCAGGCCACCTGCGCCGGAATCTCCAGCGCCGCCATGCCGGTGTAGTGCATCGCCGCGACACCAGAGCCGACAATCGCGCCGCCGAGGGCGATCCACGCCGGGCGCGAGGACGATACCGCGATGCTCAGCCCCACGAAGGTCACGGAGATCGCAAGGATCAAGGAGAGGAGCGTCACCGGGATGTTGTAGGCGCCGGCACCGCCCGGCCCGTAGGCGAGCATCGCGATGAAATGCGTCGCCCAGATGCCGCATCCGCTGACGACGGCATCCAGGGCGATCCAGACCAGACGTCCGGGGCCCTGCGTCGCGCGTGCGCGCTGGAACAGGCTGATTGCCGCCGCGCTGGCGAGCAGACACACCGCAGCGCCAAGCGCGACCAGTCGCCAATCGTGCTCGTCGGTGAGACAGAAGAGAACTTGATACATCGCCGGCCCCTATCGACCGGCACTTGAGCCGACAGAGATGGACGATTGGTAACTGGCTACAAACCTGCTCCGGGAATGGTGAATGGGAGATGTGTGCGTTCGCTCAATTGTTCATCCTCGCGCCGGCGCACCGACACCGATCACGGCGGCGGCAATCAGCAAGACCGCCGCCGAGATGACCAGCGACAGATGCAGCCCGGTCATGAACGCACGGTCCGACGCCACCAGCGAACCGAACAGGGCAACGCCGAGCACACTGCCGGTCTGCCGCGTCGCGTTCAGGACGCCGGCTGCGATGCCGGAGCGCGCCTTCTCGACGCTGCCGAGCAGCGTTGACGTCAGCGGCGGCACCAGTAGGCCGAGCCCGCCGCTGATCGCGATCGTCTGCGCGCAGATCGCCCAATAGCTGGTCCCGGCTTCGATCCAGAGCAGGCCGAGACAGCCGAGTGCCGATATGCAGGCGCCGAGGACGATGGTCGGGCACGAGCCGATGCGCTCGGCTAGGCGCGGCGCTAGCAGATTGACCGGCAGAACCGCCGCCATCATCGGCACGAAGGCAAGCCCGGTCCACCACGCGGACAGCCCGTTGATCCTCTGGAAATACAGGCTGAGCACGAAGATCAGGCCGTAGATCGCGATGTTCACCAGCAGTCCCACGAGTGAGGTCAGCGTGAACAGCCGCTGGCCGAACAACGACAGCGGCAGCATCGGCTGCGCCGCGCGGCTCTCACGCCAGACAAAGAGCACGGCGAGAATGGCGGCTCCGACAAAGGCTGCGATCACGGCCGGATGGTCCCAGCCGAGCGCCCCGCCTTCGATGATTGCTCCGGCAAGCGCGCCCAGCGCACCGATTGCAGCCAGCTGTCCAAGCAGATCGATCTCCCGCGAGCGCGCCCGCGTGGTCTCGCTGGCATAGCGCCAGCTCAGCCACAGGCCGGCGAGCCCGATCGGCAGATTGACCAGGAAGATCGCGCGCCAGCCGACCAGCGTGATCAACGCGCCGCCGACAAACGGGCCGGCGGTGAGTGCAAGACTTGCTCCGGCGGCCCAGACCGCGACGGCGCGGCCGCGCTCGCGGTCGTCCGCATAGGCATGATTGAGCAGCGCAAGAGAATTCGGCACCAGGATCGCCGCCGCCAGGCCCTGAACCAGCCGTGCTGCGATCAGCACGACCGCATTGGGCGACAGCGCACAGGCGAGCGAGGCCGCGGTGAAGATGGCGAAGCCCGCCATGAAGACGCGCTTGGCGCCGATCCGGTCACCCAGCGCACCGGCCGTGAGGATGAAGGCGGCAAACGCGATGGTGTAGGCGCTGACCACCCATTGCAACTCGGCGACCCCGCCGCCGAGCGCCCTCCCCATTGCATCGAGCGCGGTGTTGACGATGGTGACGTCGAGCTGCACCACGCCATAGCCGAGGCTCATGGCGGCAAGCGTGAGGGAGGTTGCAAGATGCGAGCGGGCCCGCGGCGCAGCACTCGCGTTGTCAAAGGTTTGGTGTTTGATAATGCTTGCTCGCATGCTGCCACCTCGCTTGCAGCCCCATGCGAAATATACCCGTCCGGCGTGCCGCCATGTTTCGACAATGGCCGAATGATGGATGCTGATGCGCCCGGCCGCCACGCGTAAAGTACATCGCCCGTCTTGTGCGCAGTGGCGCACTGGGATGAGGACGGAAATAAGAAGACGCCGCGCGGACCATCGCGCGGCGTCTTCATCTTAGCTCCGTCTTGCCTCAGCTCGCCGCGCGCAGATTCACCTTGCTCTCGGCGAGTGTCGTCAGCTTCTTGTCGGTCGCCTTTTCCTCCTCAAGCGTCTTGGCAAGCACCGCCGCGCAATCATTGCGGCCGAGCTGCTTGGCCCAGGCGATCAGGCTGCCGTAGCGGGCGATCTCGTAATGCTCAGCGGCTTGGGCCGCATTGATCAGCGCCGCGTCGAGCACGGCCTTGTCGGCAACTTCGCCCGCCGTCTCGTCGGCTTCCTCGATGATGCCGTCGATCGCCGGGCAGTCGATCGCCTTCACGGCGACGCCGTGCATCTTGAACACTTCCTCGAGACGCGCCACGTGCTGCTTGGTTTCTTCAAGGTGCGTCAAAAAGCCCTGTTTCAGCTGCGGATCGGTGGCCTTGCTGGCCATTTTCGGCAGCGCCTTGGTGAGCTGCTGCTCGGCGTAATACACATCCTGGAGCTGGTGCACGAACAGGTCGTTCATGGTTTTGATGTCTTTTGTGAACAGTCCCATCGTTCCGGTCCTCTCGGTTTCGGGAACACGGCGGCATCGGCCTGCAGAAGGCCGCCTGTTCCGCCATGTCCGGTTGCTGATGGGGCCTAACGAGCACGCGGCACCGACGTTCCAAGACACCCTCCGCCTGCGCTGGAACAATGCCGACGGCGCCAGGATTGAAACCGTCCTCCTCAAATACGAATGCGCTTTCCGAACCGCACGTCGCGACTCATATGCTTAACGCGCGTCGGATGTGAACCACATATGACAAATGACAAAGTGGCTGGTCCAACGCAGAACCTATTGTTGTCAAGGGCTGCACAAGCCGCTGTTTTTGCCTTAAATGAGCTGGATCATGCCAAGCGATCGACGCCTGCCCTTTGGCCGTCATCGTACCCGCACTGGCCAATGCCTGGCCGGATCGGTCTTGCCCCCCGCCGGGAGGATGAATGCACGGACTGCTGCCCGCGCTGAAACGCGGCTTCAACAGATGGATTGGCTGGCGACGGCTCGGCATTGCCGCGAGCGTCTTCATCATCGCCTTCGCAATCACCACGCTGGTGCGGACCCTCAAGGGCATCGATACCGGAGTTATCTTGACGGCGTTGACCGAGATTCCTCGCGGGAATATCGGGCTGGCGGCGATCTGCGTTTTGTTTGCGTTCTGCACGCTGACATTCTACGACTTTTTCGCACTGCGAACGATCGGCAAGAAGCACGTGCCCTATCGCATCGCGGCGCTCTCCAGCTTCACGTCCTATTCGATCGGCCACAACATCGGCGCTACCGTCTTCACCGGCGGAGCGATCCGCTTCCGGATCTATTCGGATTACGGGCTGAACGCGATCGACGTCGCCAAAATCTGCTTCCTGTCGGGCCTGACCTTCTGGCTCGGTAACATCTTCGTGCTCTCGATCGGCATGGCCATCCATCCGGGTGCGGCGTCGTCGATGGATCAGCTGCCGTCGTCGATCAACCGGTTGATCGCGCTCGGCGGCCTCGCCTCGATCGGCGCTTATCTGGTCTGGCTCTGCATGGGTGAGAAGCGGCGCGAGCTCGGCCAGAAGGGCTGGAAGGTGGTGCTGCCCTCGGCGCCCCTGACGCTGGTGCAGATCCTGATCGGCGTGATCGATCTCGGCTTCTGCGCCACGGCGATGTACCTGCTGATGCCGGCCAATCCACCGATCGACTTCATGTCGCTCGCCGTTGTGTTCATCCTGGCAACGCTGCTCGGCTTTGCCAGCCATGCGCCGGGCTCGATTGGCGTATTCGATGCCGCCATGCTGGTGGCGCTCCCCGAATTCGGCCGCGAGGAGCTTCTGGCGACGCTGCTGGTGTTCCGCATCCTCTATTTCGTGATCCCGTTCGGTCTCGCCATCTCCATCATGGGCACGCGCGAGCTCTGGATGAACGTGGTCGCGCCGTGGCAGGAGCGGCGGCGGCTGGCGGAGGCCTGCACCCAGGCCAACCTGCCCAAGCAGGTGGCCGCGATGGAGCGCGAGCGTGCGCTGCGGCAGGCCGGCAAGCGGTAGGCCACTCAGACAAAGGTTGCGGGCGGGCAGCGATCCTCTCTTATTTCCGCCTCAACTTTGCCGTTGAACACGCGGGCCATGATCCCTCCCTCCTTTCGCACCCTCTCCGCAGGCGCCCTGCTGCTTGCCGGGATTCTGACCGCTTTGCCGCTCGAGCGCGCCGCCGCTCAAGACGCCGGCGCCATTCAGATCAGCTGGGAGGTGCGCAACCGCTTCCGCCTGTTCCGCGAGGAGCGCGATTTCCTGCTCCATGTCGAGAATGCGCGCAACCGCAGCATCCTGGCCGCCGAGCAGTCGCTGGAGCTCCAGAGCGAGGGCCGCGGCTGGGCCCGCAACATGGTCAACCGGCTCTGCATCGATCTCCAGGGCCGGGTCAACCAGCCCTGCACCCGCGACAACGTCAAGGAGAACTACATCACCCCGATCGATCATCCCGTCACCGTGCGCCTCGTCGGCACAGTGCCGGTCGGCGCCACCTGCGCCTGGTCGTTCGATGACGGCGACGGGCCGCAAGCGTCGACCTTCGATTGCGCCGAGCCGGTCAATTTGCGCGTCCGTTACGGCAAGCAGACGGTCGCGACCGTCGACGTCTCCTCCGGCTCCGATCCGACCCAGCGGGTCCAGGCCGAGATCCAGGTTCGCGACATTTTCGTCGCCGGCCTCGGGGACAGTATCGCCTCCGGCGAAGGCAATCCGGACCGGCCGCTGGCGCTGTCGGACGAAGGTTTCTGCTTCCGCTCCTATCTCGGCACCGCCGGCGCGCAGTACTATCGGCCGAGCCGCGCCGGCTTCAAAGGCGGCCGCGCCTGCGAGGCGCCGGACACGCTCGCCAACTGGCAACGCTACAGTGCGCTCTGGTTCAACGCGCCCTGTCACCGCTCGCTCTACAGCTATCAAGCCCGCACCGCGCTGGCGCTCGCGGTGCGCTACACCCATATCGCCGTGACCTTCCTGCCGCTCGCCTGCACCGGCGCCAGCATCGGCGACGGACTGCTCGGCTCGCAGCGCGCCCGCGAATGCCCGCCCGGCAAGACCGGCGTCTGCAACACCAGCGTGAACGCGCAGGTCGCCGAGCTGCGCGAAGCGCTCACCGCGGCGAAGAAGCGCCAGCCCGACCGCACGCTCGATCTCGTGCTGCTCTCGGTCGGCGCCAACGACGTCTATTTTTCCGGCCTCGTCGCCGACGTCATCGTCGACACCGCGACCGAGCGCGCGCTGTTCCGCCGCTCCGGCGTGATGGCGAGCGTCGACGATTCCCGCGACGCGCTGGCGCGCGAGCTGCCGCAGAATTTCGTCAAGCTGCGCGAGGCGCTGAAGCCGCTGGTCGGCGGCGACCTCTCACGTGTGGTCTATGTCTCCTACGCCAACCCGGCGCTCGCCGATGGCGGCGTGCCCTGCCGCGGCGGCCGTGGCGGCTTCGACATCCATCCATCCTTCAATGCCGATCCGCAGCGCCTCGCCCGGGTCTCCACCTTCGTCGACACCGAATTCCTGCCGCAGCTGAAGGGCCTCGCCACCTGCACCCGTGGCGCGCTCTGCCGCGATCCCGAAGCCGATCGCATGACCTTCGTCGATGCGCACCAGGCCGCGTTCGCCGATCACGGCTTCTGCGCCCATTCCGGCAACGATCCCGAATTCGACCGCACCTGCTTTGCCGAGAACGGCCAGAGCTTCAATCCCGACATCGTGACGGCGGCGAGTCAGCCGATGCTGTGCGGTCGCGGCGCCTCGGAATATCGCGCCTACCTGCCCCGTGCCCGCTGGATCCGCGACGCCAACGACAGCTATTTTGCTGCGATGACCTATCCGCAAGGATTGCCGGCCGCGAGCCAGCCGACCGACATCCATGACGCCACCTGGGGCGTGCTCTCCGCCGTCTATGGCGGCGCCGTGCATCCAAGCGCCGAAGGCCACGCCGCGATGGCCGATGCCGCACTGCCTGCCGCGAGCGCCGTGCTCGGGCTGGATGCAGTACCGCCAAGCGTGACGCGCGGATTTCTGCCGCAGCTATTGCCGAGCGCCCGGCAGTAAAAGCAAGAGCGAGCTCTCTCCACACCGTCATTGCGAGCGCAGCGAGGCAATCCAGAGTCCCTCTGCGGAAAGAGCCTGGATTTGCTTCGCTGCGCTCGCAATGACAAGTGCGGGGCTCACGGCTCTAATCTCCTCGCATCGTTCCCCTCATCTGCCGTTCCATCAATCCAAAAACGGCATCGATCGATACTCCCTTGAACTTGGACACTTTGCCCCGCGCGCCTCTAGGAGTCGCCTTGAGGAAATGTTCGAGTTCTAAGGAGGCGCGTGATGAGCGCAGTGGTGTCCGCGGCGGACGTGAGGAGGTCTCGCGTCAGGCTGTTCATCGTGACCATGTTGTTCCTGGTCACCACCGTCAATTATGCCGACCGCGCAACGCTGTCGATCGCAGGCCCCGCACTCTCCAAGGAGCTGCATCTCGATCCGGTCGCGATGGGCTACATCTTCTCGGCGTTCGGCTGGTCCTATGTGATCGCGCAGGTGCCGGGCGGCTGGTTGCTCGACCGCTACGGCTCGCGCCTCGTCTATGCCTTCAGCATCATCGTTTGGTCGATCTTCACGATGATGCAGGGCTGGGTCGGCTTCTTCAGCGCCGGCACTGCGATCGTCGTGCTGTTCGCGTTACGCTTCCTGGTCGGCATCGCCGAAGCGCCCTCCTTCCCCGCCAATGCGCGCATCGTCGCGGCCTGGTTTCCGGGCAACGAGCGCGGCACCGCGTCGGCGTTCTTCAATTCGGGGCAGTATTTCGCGACCGTGATCTTCGCGCCGCTGATGGGCTGGATCGCGCACGCCTACGGCTGGCGCTTCGTGTTCTTCGTGATGGGCGCGCTCGGCATCGTCATGGGCCTCGTCTGGATCAAGACCATCTACGGCCCGAAGGAACATCCTTCGATCAACGATGCCGAGTTCGACTACATCAAGGAGGGCGGCGCGCTCGTTGATCTCGACGCGCCCAAGGACGATCTGAAGCAGGAGCGCGCGCCTCAATCCGGCTCCGGGTGGGACCACATCCGCCAGTTGCTCTCCAACCGCATGATGCTCGGCGTCTATCTCGGCCAGTATTGCATCAACACGTTGACCTATTTCTTCCTGACCTGGTTTCCGGTCTACCTCGTCAAGGAGCGTGGGCTGTCGATCCTGCAAGCCGGCTTCGTCGCGACGCTCCCGGCGCTGTGCGGCTTCATCGGCGGCGTGCTCGGCGGCATCATCTCCGACGCCATCCTGCGCAAGACGGGCTCGCTGACCCTGGCGCGCAAGATCCCGATTGTCGGCGGCATGCTGCTGTCGATGTCGATCATCGCCTGCAATTATGTCGACGGACAGGCATTCGTGGTCGGCTTCATGGCGCTCGCCTTCTTCGGCAAGGGCATCGGCGCGCTCGGCTGGGCGGTCGTCTCCGACACCTCGCCGAAGGAAGCCGGCGGCGTGTCCGGCGGCCTGTTCAACACGTTCGGCAATCTCTCCTCGATCACCACCCCGATCGTGATCGGCTACATCCTGGCCGCAACCGGTTCGTTCAACGGCGCGCTGGTGTTCGTTGGTCTCAACGCGCTGGTGGCGGCGTTCGCCTACCTCGTGATCGTCGGCAAGATCGAGCGGGTGGTGCTCAAACGTTCCTCCTGAGAGCTCCGAGCAATCGGAGCGGACCAGGCAACTCAACGGCGGCTTAATCAGCCGCCGTCTTTGTTTTGGGGGTGATCGATGCTAGAAGTGCCGGGGAAACGCCTTATCCATCTAAGGCATGTATCGATGTTCGACCTCAACCAGCTCCGCTGTTTCGTCACGGTGGCGGAGGAATTGCATTTCGGCCGCGCCGCCGCGCGGCTGAACATGACCCAGCCGCCTTTGTCGCGGCAGATCCAGGTGCTCGAGCACATCATCGATGCGCCGCTTCTGGAGCGTACCAGCCGCTCGGTGCGCCTGACGCCCGCGGGGCGCAGCTTCCTGCCGGAGGCGCGGCGCATTCTCAAGCTTGCGGAAAGCGCCTCGCAGGTCGCCCGCCGCATCGCGCTCGGCAAGACCGGCTCGCTGAAGATCGGCTTCACGGCCGCCGCGGCCTACGGCTTCCTGCCTGAGCTCGTCGCCGCCTGCCGTGCAAAGCTGCCTGAAGTGGATTTCTCGCTGAAGGAGATGGTGTCCGGCGACCAGTTCGAGGCGCTGACCTCGGGCCAGATCGACGCCGGCCTGCTGAGGCCGCCGATCGCGCGTCCCGAGCTTGCCAGCCGCCGCGTCGTTGCCGAGCCCCTG
Source organism: Bradyrhizobium sp. 179 (assembly GCF_023073535.1). NCBI lineage: Bacteria > Pseudomonadati > Pseudomonadota > Alphaproteobacteria > Hyphomicrobiales > Nitrobacteraceae > Bradyrhizobium > Bradyrhizobium sp. 179. The sequence continues at coordinate 62,247 of NZ_JADPJR010000059.1, forward strand.
CTCGCCGCGATCCCGAAGAAGCATCCGCTGGCGAACGCCGACAGCGTCACCATCAAGGATTTCGACGACCAGCCCTTCGTGATGTATTCGCCTTACGAGAGCCGCTACTTCCACGATTTGCTGGTGGCGCTGTTCACGCGCGCCGACGTGCTGCCGCGCTACGTCCAGCATCTCAGCCAGATCCACTCGATCCTCGCCATGGTGCGCGCCGGGCTCGGCCTCGCCATCGTGCCGGCGGCGGCGGCGAGCCTGAAGATCTCCGACGTGCGGCTGGGGCCGCTGAAGCTGCGCACCCGCCTTCCGGTCGAGCTCTTCATGGTCTGGCGCCGCGACGACGAGAATCCGTTGCTCTCGGCCCTCGTCAAAATCGCCGGTGAATTGTCCTCCGCGGAGGTGATAGAGGATTGATGCTCAATCTGCATCAGTCGATATAGGCTTTGGCTTGGACGCGCATCGAACGGTTTCCTAAACACCGGCCCATGGACGCGCAGGCTTGCGTCCTCCACAACACGCAAGAAGGGAGCCGCGCCCATGAGCAAGATGACCCCGCCGGAGATGGCCCAGAAGATCGGATCTGGCCTCCTGTCCTTCCCCGTCACGCCGTTCAGCGCTGACTACTCCTTCGACGAGGCGACCTATCGCGCTAACATGGACTGGCTGTGCGGCTATGACGTCGCCGGCCTGTTCGCCGCCGGCGGCACCGGTGAGTTCTTCTCGCTGACGCCGACCGAGGTTCCGCAAATCGTCAAGATCGCCGTCGAGGAGACCAAAGGCCGCGTGCCAGTGCTCGCCGGCACCGGCTACGGCACCGCAATCGCCCGCGAAATCGCCCTTGGTGCCGAGAAGGCCGGCGCCGACGGCCTGTTGCTGCTGCCGCCCTATCTCACGCATGCCGAGCAGGAGGGTCTCGCCGCCCATGTCGAGGCAGTCTGCGCTGCCGTGAAGATCGGCGTCATCGTCTACAACCGCGACAACGCCATTCTCCAGCCCGACACGCTGGCTCGCCTTGCGGAGCGCTGCCCGAACCTCGTCGGCTATAAGGACGGCATTGGCGACATCGAGCTGATGACCCGCGTCTATACCAAGCTCGGCGACCGCCTGACCTATATCGGCGGCCTGCCGACCGCGGAGACCTTCGCGCTGCCCTATCTCGACATGGGCGTGACGACCTATTCCTCGGCCGTGTTCAACTTCGTGCCGGAATTCGCCACCAACTTCTACGCCGCCGTGCGCAAGCGCGACCATGAGACGATCCACGCCGGCCTGAAGAACTTCATCCTGCCGCTGATCGCGATCCGCAACCGCAAGAAGGGCTATGCAGTCTCGATCATCAAGGCCGGCATGAAGGTGATCGGCCGCGACTCCGGCCCGGTCCGTCCGCCGCTGACCGATCTCACCGAGCAGGAGGTGGCGGAACTGACCGCGCTAGTAAAGAATCTGCCCGCCATCCGATCGACACAACAGGCAGCAGAATAGCGAACGACAATAGAGAGGAGCGTGCGATGGTCCAGACGGAGATCTCTGGCGCACCGGTCGTCACATCGATGCAAGTGATCCCGGTCGCGGGCCGCGACAGCATGCTCCTCAATTTGAGCGGCGCGCATGCGCCGTTCTTCACCCGCAATATCGTCATCCTCACCGACAATTCCGGTCATACCGGCGTCGGTGAGGTGCCCGGCGGGCAGAAGATCTGGCAAACGCTCCAGGACGCCCGCGATCTCGTGATCGGCAAGACCGTCGGCGCCATGAACAACATCCTCGCCGACGTCCGCACCACTTTCGCCGACCGCGATGCCGGCGGTCGCGGTAAGCAGACGTTCGACCTGCGCGTCATGATTCACGCGGTCACAGCGATCGAATCCGCACTGCTCGATTTGCTCGGCCAGCATCTGGGCCTGTCCGTCGCGGCGCTGCTCGGCGAGGGCCAGCAGCGCAACAGCGTCGAGACGCTCGGCTACCTCTTCTTCGTCGGCGACCGGCGCAAATCCCGCCTGCCCTATGTGGAAGGCGAGACCGGCAAGGCGGAATGGTTCAACCTCCGCCACCAAGAGGCGATGACGCCGGAGAGCGTGGTGCGGCTCGCGGAGGCCACCCACGACCATTATGGCTTCGCCGATTTCAAGCTCAAGGGCGGCGTGCTCCGCGGCGAGCAGGAGATCGAGGCCGTCACCGCCATCGCAAAACGCTTCCCGAACGCGCGCGTCACGCTCGATCCCAACGGCGCCTGGTCGCTCGATCAGGCTGTCCGGCTTTGCAAGGACATGCACGGCATGCTCGCTTACGCTGAGGACCCCTGCGGCGCCGAGGCCGGCTTCTCCGGCCGCGAGATCATGGCCGAGTTCCGCCGCGCCACGGCCTTGCCGACCGCGACCAACATGATCGCGACCGATTGGCGGCAGCTTTCTCATGCGCTGCGTCTCGGCGCGGTGGACATTCCGCTGGCCGATCCCCATTTCTGGACCATGCAAGGCTCGGTGCGCGTCGCCCAGACCTGCCGCGACAATGGCCTGACCTGGGGCTCGCATTCCAACAACCATTTCGACATTTCGCTCGCCATGTTCACGCATGTCGGCGCCGCCGCACCTGGCAAGGTCACCGCGATCGACACCCACTGGATCTGGCAGGACGGCCAGGCGCTCACCAAGGAGCCGCTCCAGATCAAGGGCGGCAAGATTGCCGTCCCGGACAGACCTGGTCTGGGTATCGAAATCGACAGGGCCGCCATCGACGCCGCGCATGACCTCTACAAGCAGCATGGACTTGGCGCCCGGGATGACGCTATTGCCATGCAGGACCTGATCCCCGGCTGGACCTTCGACGACAAGCGTCCCTGCCTCGTTCGCTAAGAAACTCAGGCATGATTCCGGAAAAGTGGGTACCGGTTTTCCGAGAGGGATCATGCCCCTAATGACTTGGAGGAATACATGACTGCGATCCTGAAGAACTTCATCGGCGGCGAATGGGTCGACGGCTCCGGCGTCACCAGGAATATCAACCCCTCCAACACCAACGACCTCGTCGGCGAATATGCCAAGGCCGACAAGGCGCAGACCGAAAAGGCGATCGCCGCCGCCAAGGCCGCCTTCCCCGCCTGGGCGCGTTCGACGCCGCAGGAGCGCTATGACGCGCTGAACAAGATTTCTCTCGAAATCCTGGCCCGCAAGGAAGAGCTCGGCCGCCTGCTCGCGCGCGAGGAAGGCAAGACGCTGCCGGAAGGCATCGGCGAAGTCGCCCGCGCCGGCCAGATTTTTGCGTTCTTCGCCGGCGAAGCGCTGCGCCTGATCGGCGAGAAGGGCGCCTCGGTGCGTCCCGGCCTCGACGTCGAGCTCACCCGCGAGCCGATGGGCGTCGTCGGCATGATCACGCCCTGGAATTTCCCGATAGCGATCCCCGCCTGGAAGATCGCGCCCGCGCTCTGCTACGGCAACACGGTGGTGTTCAAGCCGGCCGAGCTGGTGCCGGGCTCGGCGCACGCGCTGTCCGAGATCATCACCCGCTCCGGCATTCCCGCGGGCGTGTTCAACCTTGTCGTTGGCTCCGGCTCCGTGGTCGGCCAGACGCTGCTCGAACACCCGGACGTCGCCGCGATTTCCTTCACCGGTTCGGTTCAGACCGGCCGCAAGATCGCGCAGGCCTGCGTGCTGTCGAATCCGATGAAGAAGTTCCAGCTCGAGATGGGCGGCAAGAACCCGCTAGTCGTGCTCGACGATGCCGACCTCAAGACCGCCGTCGAGGTCGCCGTCAACGGCGCCTATTTCTCGACCGGCCAGCGCTGCACCGCTTCCTCCCGTCTGATCGTCACCGAAGGCATCCACGACCGCTTCGTCGCCGCGATGGCCGAGCGCCTGAAGGGCCTGTCGGTGGACGACGCGCTCAAGGCCGGCGTGCATATCGGCCCCGTCGTCGACCAGAGCCAGCTCGATCAGGACCTGCGCTACATCAAGATCGGCCAGGACGAGGGCGCCAAGCTTGCGTGGGGCGGCGAGCTGCTCAAGCGCGAGACGCCGGGCCACTACCTCCAGCCGGCGCTGTTCACCGAAGCCAACAACAATATGCGCATCGCGCGCGAGGAAATCTTCGGACCCGTCGCCGCCGTGATCCGCGCCAAGAACTACGAAGAGGCGCTGGCGATCTCCAACGACACCGAGTTCGGCCTGGCTTCCGGCATCTGCACCACCAGCCTGAAATACGCCTCGCACTACAAGCGCAACAGCGAGTCCGGGATGGTGATGGTCAATCTGCCGACCGCCGGCGTCGACTATCACGTGCCGTTCGGGGGGCGGAAGGGCTCGAGCTACGGCGCCCGCGAGCAGGGCTCGTACGCGCGCGAGTTCTACACCACGGTGAAGACGGCTTATACCTTCCCTGGCTGATAGGCCGGGATCGCGTCGCAAGCGTAGGTGCCCACCTCTCCCTTTGGGAGAGGTGAGCGAAAGCACGGCTTCTCCCGTTCTTGAGGAAAGCGTATGGACCAGTCAGTCGCAGCGAAAGAGCAACCCCGCTACATCAAGCTCAACGAGCGCGACAATGTTGCGATCGTCGTCAATGATTTCGGGCTTCCCGCCGGCACCCGCTTTGCCTGCGGGCTGACGCTGCGCGCCTTCGTGCCGCAGGGGCACAAGACGGCGCTGGTCGACATCGCGCGAGACGCGCCGATCATCCGCTACGGCGAGGTGATCGGCTACGCGCTGTCGCCGATCCTGGCCGGCGAATGGGTGGATGAGGCGCGCATTCGCATGCCGGAAGCCCCTGCCCTCGACAAGCTCGAAATCTCGACGGCCGTGCCCGCGCCGCTGCCGCCGCTCGAAGGTTTCACCTTTGAGGGCTATCGCAATCCCGACGGCTCGGTGGGCACCAAGAACATCCTCGGCATCTCCTCCTCCGTGCAATGCGTCAAGGGCACGATGGAATATGCGGTGAAACGCATCCGCGCCGAGCTGTTGCCGAAGTACCCGAACGTCGATGACGTCGTCCCCCTCACCCACGCCTATGGCTGTGGCGTCGCCATCACCGCGCCCGACGCGGTGGTGCCGATCCGCACGCTGCAGAACATCGCGCTCAATCCGAATTTCGGCGGCGAGATTCTGGTCGTCGGGCTTGGCTGCGAGAAGCTCGCGCCGGAGCGGCTGGTGCCGGAAGGCGTCAGCGATGCGATCGTGCGCATGCAGGACGAGGCCTTCGATGGCTTTGGTGCGATCGTCGATGCGATCATGACCCAGGCCGAGGCGCGGCTGAAGGTGCTCAACACGCGCAAGCGCGAGACCTGCCCGGCCTCCGACCTCGTGATCGGCCTGCAATGCGGCGGCAGCGACGCGTTCTCCGGCGTCACCGCCAATCCCGCCGTCGGCTTCGCCGCGGACCTGTTGGTGCGTGCCGGTGCCACCGTGATGTTCTCGGAAGTCACAGAGGTGCGCGACGCCATCCAGCTGCTCACGCGACGCGCCATCAACGAGGACGTCGGCCGCGCGCTGGTGCGCGAGATGGCCTGGTACGATTCTTATCTTGCCCGCGGCGGCGCCGATCGCAGCGCCAACACCACGCCCGGCAACAAGAAGGGCGGCCTTGCCAACATCGTCGAGAAGTCGCTGGGCTCGATCGTCAAGTCCGGATCGTCCGCCATCACCGGCGTGCTTTCGCCCGGCGAGAAGGCGACTCAGAAAGGCATGCTGTTCGCGGCAACTCCTGCCTCCGACTTCATCTGCGGCACGCTCCAGCTCGCCTCCGGCATGACGCTGCAGGTGTTCACCACCGGCCGCGGCACGCCCTACGGCCTTGCGGCCGCCCCCGTCATCAAAGTCGCAACCCGCAGCGAACTCGCGCGGCGCTGGAAGGACCTGATCGACTTCGATGCCGGCCGCATCGCCACCGGCGAGAAAACCATCGAGGAAACCGGCTGGGACCTGTTCCGCCTGATCCTCGACGTCGCCAGCGGCCGGACAAAACCGTGGTCGGACCGCTGGGGCATCCACAACGATCTCACGCTGTTCAATCCGGCGCCGGTGACCTGAAGAAAGCGATCGACGAAACGATCTTGAAACCGAACCCTGAAGCGTTTCGTCTTCCTTTCACCGCCGCTACCCATCGAGGACTTACCTCGTTCACGTCATGCTGCCCGGCATGAAGCAGCGCACGCGCGGATGGCCGTCGATATAGTGTTTCCACACCATGGTGCGGCCGATCTTGTTCGGCACGGTGATCACCGCGCCGTCGGGCACCACGACCCATTCGTTGTCGATGCGCACGCGGTAGCGGCCGCGATCGGACGCCCAATCGACGTCGGCGATGACGTAGCCGTCGGCGTCGGTGCAGCATTGTCCGAACTCGCTGTGCAGGCTTTCGAACCAGGGTTTTAGCGGCGAGTTGGCGTAGCGCCCGTCGTCGCGCGCCAGCGCCGATGTGGCCAGCAGCGTCATAAGGCCCAGCAGCGGGGCCGCACGCGATGTTGCAGATCTCATGTCGTCTCCGCGGATCGAAATCATCGCCGCGAGGGACAACGCCTGCCGTTCGCCTTTCGCGGCTCGGCGAAAGGCGTGAAGGACAGCGACTCACCCCCCAACAGCTTTGCGGAGGCTATGCAATTCCAGCGCCAGCACGCATTCCGGGGAACTACTGGCGGAGGGCGGAATGATCGACGCGTTGCGGCGGATGCGCACCATCATCGGGCTCGCCGAAGGCGAGACCCGGTGGCGGGCCGATGACGCCAGTGAATGGGAAAGCAGCCGGGATGATACCCAGCGTGAAGCGCCCTTACTGCTTGGGCGCCGGCGCCACCATCGCGCCGCCCTTCTTCGCCGCAGGTGCCGCCGGCTTCGCGGCGGCGGCCTGCGCAGGGAGATATTTTGCCACGATGGCAGGATCAATCTGCGCGATGTTGGCATCGGGCAGCCGCGTCCAGGTCTCGTCCTTACCGAGCAGCGCGATGCCAAGATAGCCGCGCAGCGTCAGGGTCTGGCCATCGGGACTGATCTTCATGTTGGCTTTCCAGATCTGGCCGTCGCGCGGATTGAGCACATTGCCGCCTTCGTACTTCAAGCCTTCGCGCTTCATGTTGCGGACGAAGGAGATGCCGAGCACCGGCGCGTTCTTGCGGTCGTCCGTGCACTTGCTGCAGACCTCGTTCGGATCGTCGCCGGGCCGCGGGAAGGTCTTCGCGATCACGCCTTCGAAGATGCCGTTGCGGTCGATGAAGAGAAACCATCCGACCGTCTTGCCGTCTTCGACCTTCTGCCAGAGCCCCGCCGCCGTTGGCTCGGCGGTCTGTGCCGCAGACGGTGTCACCGCAAGAAGCGACAACGCGAGCGCGAGGAGGGGGAGCAGCCGAGAGCTGGAAAGAAGATTCTGCATTAGATCACCTTGCTATGCCAATCACTTGCTAGCCAGGACTGGATGGCCACAGAGTACGGCGATTTCGCGAACGGCTCCAGCACCAGAAACATGGGACATGGCCTTCCGGCCCCAACCGCTCAGTTGACGCCGAGCTTCTTTTGCAGACTGGAGGACGAGGTCGTGTACTGGAACACCAGCCGCTTCTCCGGATAGACGTAGCGATGGGCTTTTTGCGACATCAGCGCCCCCTCGTGGAAGCCGCACAGGATCAGCTTGATCTTGCCGGGATAGGTGTTGATGTCGCCGATTGCGAAGATGCCGGGCACGTTGGTCTCGAACGCGGATGTCTCGACCGGCACCAGATTGTTCTCCAGCGCGATGCCCCAGTTCGCAACCGGCCCGAGCTTCATGGTCAGGCCGAAGAAGGGCAGCATGGTGTCGCAGGCAATTTCAGTCATGGTGTTGTCGTTGCCCTTGATGGTGGCACCAGAGAGCTTGCCATCAATGCCGGAGAGCGCCGTGACTTGGCCGAGCCGCAGATCCATCTTGCCGCCTGCGACCAGCGCGCGCATCTGCTCGACGCTGTGGGGCGCGGCGCGAAACTCGTCGCGCCGGTGCAGCAGCGTGATGCGCTTGGCAAGTGGATGCAGATTGAGTGTCCAGTCCAGCGCGGAATCGCCGCCGCCGACGATCAGCACGCTCTTGTCACGAAATGTCTCCATCTTGCGCACGGCGTAGTGCACTGAAGTGCCTTCATAGGCCTCGATCCCCGGGACCGGCGGGCGCTTGGGCTGGAACGAGCCGCCGCCGGCCGCGATCACCACCACCTTGCATTCGAACACCTTGCCGGCATCGGTGGTGCAGCGGAATGCAGGATCGCCGATCTTCTCCACGGTCTCGACCATCTCGCCGAGATGGAAGGTCGGATGGAACGGCTTGATCTGCTGCATCAGCGCCTCGGTCAGCCCCTGGCCCGAGAGCTGGGGAATGCCGGGAATGTCGTAAATCGGCTTTTCCGGATAGAGCTCGGCGCATTGGCCGCCGACCTTGTCGAGAATGTCGACGAAATGCGCCTTCATGTCGAGAAGGCCAAGCTCGAAGGCGGCGAACAGACCGCACGGGCCGGCGCCAATAATCAGCACATCGGTTTTGATCACGTCGCTCATGTCGTCTCTTTTATCGGTCGTTACCGGTTGGACGGCGTCCCTTAGGCCGAGGGTGACCCTGCCTGTCTAGCCAACGGGGATGGATCAGGGAAGGCATAAAAGCGGGAGCGCCCCGCAGCCGCACCCACTTGCCGGGTCAAACTAACTGGGCTGTAACGAGCAAGGATATGACGGAGATCAATCGGTGAACGCACCAAGCCACCTCGATACGACGCCGCGCCTGGAAGACTACCCATATCGCCTCAGCGACAACGTGCGCTTCGGCGATCTCGATCCCAACCAGCACGTCAACAACGCCGTCTACGCCACCTATTTCGAGACCGGCCGTGTCACGCTGATGAAGCTCCCGGAATATGGGCTGACGCCGCCGGGTCTTGCCTGGATCATGGTGCGGCTCGACATCCATTTCCGCGCCGAGCTGCACTGGCCGAACACCATCGAGCTCGGCCTCGGCGTGGTCAAGCTCGGACGAACGTCGGTGACCTTCGAGCAGGTCGTATTCTCGCAAGGAAAGTGCATCGCGTCGGCGAATTCGGTCGGCGTGATGATCGACGAAGCGTCGCGGCGGCCGACGCCGCTCACAGCGGAAGTGATCGCAAAGCTGAGACCCTGGCACAAGCGCGGCATCGAGGTCGCGCCGGCGAGGACATAGTTACCTAATCGAGTGGATCAGGCCTGGCGTTCCGGCGTCGCGACGACGAGCCCGTCGAGTTCGTCGGAGACCTTGATCTGGCAGGACAGGCGCGAGTTCGGGCGCACGTCGAAGCCGAAGTCGAGCATGTCCTCTTCCATCGGCGTCGGGTTGCCGACCTTCTCGCGCCAGGCTTCGTCGACATAGACATGGCAGGTCGCGCAGGCACAAGCGCCGCCGCATTCGGCCTCGATGCCCGGAATGCTGTTGCGGATGGCGGCTTCCATCACGGTTGCGCCGTTCTCGATTTCCACCGTGCGGGTTTCGCCCTTGTGGTCGACAAAGTGAATCTTGGCCATGTGTGCTCGTGCTGCCGCGGTGCTTGGAATGAAGGAGGGGTCCCGGCCTGTCCTATAACGGGTCGGTCAGCCCGGCGCCATAGCGTTTTCGGCGCGCGGTGAATCCCGCTTCGCGGGAAGAAAACGCGTCAAAACAAAAGAGTAGAACCCGGTTCTGACAGTACGCGCCTTAAGGCTTCAGCATCGCCTCGATGGCGGCGCGAGCCTCGGTGACCGCCTCTTTCAAGGCAGCAAGGGCGTGGGGCCGACCATGGCCGGTGCGGATCGCGGTCTCCAGGCTGCCTGCGGCATCGGCCACGGCAAAGGCGCCGATCCCTCGTGCCGAGCCTTTGAGCTTGTGGGCCAGTGCGCCCGCCTCGGCCGGCAGCGCCGTCATCGCTGCAACCAGGCGGACCGCCTGCTCGGCGAACATCGCCAGCACTTCCCGTTCCAGCTCGGCATCGCCGAGCGTCATGCGGGCAAGGTGATCGAGGTCGAGCGGACTGTCGATGGGTGCAAGCGGGGGCGAGGGCATCCAGTCCATCCGTTGCAGTTCAGGCGTCATGACCCAGGCCCCGGCAGCGCGCGATCGTCCCGCCGGTCCGGCGGTCAGGTTCCTCCCACCCAAGCATGAAAATGGTTAACGAAATGTTTGGGCCGTTTTACGCAATTCCGCCGATTTGTTGACGAGAAGTTGCCGCAATCGGCCGAGTTCGGTGGAGAATTGCATTTAGTGCTAAGGCGTTACGGCGCGATCCTGTTAACGATGATTAACATTGTCTTAATCGCAGCCATTTCATTCGCGACGCTCTGCCAATAGGATGTTGCAGAAATTGGCGGACAAGCCGTCCGGGTGGGGACGGCTCGGAGATCCGCGCAAGCGGCATGATCCGGTCTGTGGGCTTGCGTATCGCGCAGGGCTCGCGGGGGGACGCGTACAAGTAACGAGGGCTCGGACTGAACATGGCGAACACTCCGAAAAAGGCCAAAGACCCCACAGAAGTTGCGCTTTCTGCGATCCAGGAAGCCCTTAACATTAGTGACACCGCTGCGGATACCAGCCGCAACGCCGCGATGCGCAACGAGACGGTGCCTCCGGTGGGGCCGCCCGCGCCTCCGGTCTTCGACGAGCCGAGCTTCGAGTCGCGCCCCGCCGCCAACGAACGCGCAACTGCGTTCGACCCGATCGAGGAGCCGCGCACCTCCCGCCGCGCCGCCAATGATGACCGTGAGACCATCGGCCAGTTGCTCCAGGCGCTTCAGAGGGGCCGCCCTGCCCGCAACGTCTACACCTTCGCCACCATCTTCGCCGGCGTCTGGCTCGCCGCCTGCGCCGCGCTGACATTCGGCTTCCTGCCCTCGATCCAGGCCGCCATGGGCCAGAGCGGCGGCGTGCTCGTCGTTGCCGGCCTGATCGCGATGTTCTTCGCGCCCATCATGCTGTTCTACTTCCTGGCGAGCCTCGTTTGGCGCGGCCAGGAAATGCGCATGATCGCGCAGGCGATGGCGCAGGTCGCGATCCGCTTCTCCGAGCCGGAAGGCTCGGCCTCTGACTCCATGGTCACCGTCGGCCAGGCGATCCGCCGTGAGGTCGCAGCGATGGGCGACGGCATCGAGCGCGCCATCGCGCGCGCCGGCGAGCTCGAGACGCTGGTCGCCAACGAGGTCGCGGCGCTCGAGCGGGCCTATTCCGACAACGAGGTGCGCATCCGCGCCCTGCTCCAGGACATCGCGCATCAGCGCGACAACCTGGTCGGCCAGGCCGAGCAGGTCCGCAGCGCCATCTCCGGGGTGCAGATCGACCTGCGCCACGACATCGCGCTGATCTCGGACGCGATCGCCTCGCGCGTCGACGAGGTCGCCAAGTCCATCACCGGCGCGCTGGAAGAGCGCGGCGCCCACATCACCCAGGCCCTGAGCAATGCCGGCGACAACATGATCCTGGCGCTCGGTGAGCGCGGCGGCGACCTGCTCGATCGCCTCGAGGAGGCCAGCAACGAGACCACGCGCGCCGTGCTCGACGCCAGCGAGCGGCTGACCACCAGCCTCAACTTCAAGACCGGCCACGTCCACGACGAGTTCGTCGATCTCGCCGACCGCGTCCACGAGATGCTGAACGAGCGCATCGACCGCATCACCGGCGAGTTCGAGCAGCGCTCCGCCGCGATCGTCGACGGCATCTCCGAGCGCACCGAGCTGGTGCATGATTCCCTGAAGAATTCGTCGGACTCGCTGCTGCTCGAGCTTGAGCTGCGTTCCAACGACATCTCCGCCAAGATCGACGATGCCGGCAACCGGCTCGCCGGCCAGATCATGACGAGCGGCGACAAGGCGAGCGAGGCGCTGGACGCCACCGTCAACAACCTGGTCGCCAAGGTCGTCAGCCAGACCGAGACCGCGCACGACTCGCTGTCGCTCCAGATGAGCGCCTTCGACGAGCTCGTCAGGAACCAGGGCACCGAGCTGGTCGAGAAGTTCGCCCGCGATTCCGGCACGCTCGGCGCGCTGATCACGCGCCACATCTCCGAGTTCGACCGCACCGTGAAGACCTTCGGCGGCGAGATCGTCGAGCGCATGGGCCAGCGCACGCAGGACATCGCCGAGACGTTGAAGACCTATGTCGACAATTTCGACACCCGTTTCACGTCGAACGGCGGCCAGATCACGGCCGTGCTCGACCAGCGGCTGGTGCAATTCGAGACCACGATCGGGGAACGTGTCAGCAATCTCGACGCCTCGCTGGACGGCAAGATCGCCAGCCTCGACGGCACGATCGAAGGCCACATCAGGACCTTCGACCAGCAGCTCGTCGGCCGCGTCGCCGCGCTCGAACAGTCGTTCGACACCCGCGCCAGGTCCATGACCGAAACCATCGATGGCCGCATCAATACGCTGGCGACGTCGCTGAGCGATGGCGCCGTGCAAGCGATCCAGTCGATCGATAGCCGCCTCACCCACCTCACGACCTCGCTGACCAGCGGCGCATCGCAGGCCATCGAAACCCTCGACGCGCGCCTTAACCACCTCACCACCTCTCTGACCGACGGCGCATCGCAGACCATCCAGTCGATCGACACGAGGCTGACGCAACTCACGACGACGCTGACGGGCGGCGCCTCGCAGGCGCTCGAATCCATCGACTCCCGCCTCACTTACCTGACCTCCGCGGTGACGAACGGCGCCTCGCAGGCCGTGCAGTCGATCGACACGCGCCTCACGCTGCTGACCTCGACCCTCACGGACGGCACCGCGCAGGCGATCGAGGCGGTCGACCGCCGCATCACCGGCGTCACCGAGGTCATCGACGGCCGCACCGTGCATCTGACCGACACGGTCACGGCGCGCTTCCAGGAGATCCACCACGCCATCGAGACCAAGGTCGGCTCGGTCGCGAGCGACATCGACGTGCGCGTGGCGCAGTTCGAGGACCTGCTCGGCTCGCGCGTCGAGGCGGTCGCCGGCCGCATCGAGAGCAGCGGACGCCAGGCCAGCGAGGACATGATGTCCCGCGCCGAGATGATCTCGACCGCGATCCGCTCGCATGTCGAGGACGCCGAACGTTCGCTCACCAACCTCGTCGTCAACACCAGCGAGACCATCCAGACCGGCGCGCGCACCGCTCAGCAGTCGCTGCTGACGGTCTCCTCCGATGTCAACGCCCAGCTCAAGATGACCTCGTCCGAGGTCGAGCGCGCGCTGACCGCGGTCGGCACCGGTGCTGCGAACTCGATCCTGACCAGCGCCCGCGAGGCGCAGTCAACCCTGGTCGCCGCATCGGGCGATGCCTCCAATCAGATCAAGGGGCTCGCGGCCGACGTCGAACGCACGCTGTCCGCAGCGGGCTCGGCGACCGCGGCCTCGATCCTGGCCGGCGCCCGCGAGGTGCAGACCACGCTCGTCACCGCCTCTTCGGATGCGGCCAACCATGTCAAGACGCTCACCGCCGACGTGCAGCGTTCGCTGTCGCTGGCCGGCACCACCACAGCGGAGGCGATCGTCGCCGGCGCCCGCGATGCGCAGGGCGCGCTGATCGCGGCTTCGACCGAGACCGCCAACCAGATCAAGGCGCTGTCTTCCGATGTGCAGCGCTCGCTCTCGATGGCGGGCACTTCGACCGCCGAGACCATCATGAGCGGCGCCCGCGAGGCCCAGAGCACGCTGGTCACGGCGTCCTCGGATGCAGCGAGCCAGGTCAAGTCGCTCGCGGCCGAAGTGCATCGTTCGCTCTCGCAGGTCGGCCAGTCGACCGCCGAGACGATCACCACCAGCGCCCGCGACGCCCAGAGCACCCTGCTCACGGTCTCGGCCGAGCAGACCAGCCAGGTGCGTTCGCTCGCGGCCGAGATGCAGCGCGCGCTGGCAACCGCTGGCGGCGCCACCATCGAAGCGCTCACCAGCGGTATCCGCGAGGCCCAGGGCACGCTGATCTCCGCCTCGACCGACGCGGCGAGCCAGATCAAGTCGCTGACCACGGATATCGAGCGCACGCTGACCGCGGTCGGCGCCGACACCGCCTCGACGATCCTCAACAGCGCGCGTGAGGCGCAGACCTCGCTGACCTCGACCTCGGCGGATGCCGCGAGCCAGATCCGCACAATCTCGACCGAGATCGAGCGTACACTGAGCGCAGCCGCCGCGAACGCGACCAACGACATCCAGACCAGCGCGCTCAGCGCCCAGAACGCGCTGATATCCGCCTCTAACGAGGCCAGCTCGCGGGTCAAGTCGAGTTCGGCCGACGTCGAGCGCTCGGTGCTCGCCGCCAGCAGCAGCTTCGGCCAGGCCATGACCGGTAAGACCGACGAGATCGTCACCTATGTGCAGCAGCAGGCCGACCGTCTGTCGAACATGATTGACGCCAAGCGCGGCGCCCTGGTCGACGCGATCGGCTCCCAGACCAACCAGCTCACGCTCGACATTGATCGCGTCACCTCCGACGCGCTGAAGTCGATCGAGACGCGCGGCCAGGCCTTCTCGCAGACTATGATGGGCAACGGCTCGGAAGTCGCCCGCGCCATCAATACGGCGAGCGAGATCGCCACCGGCGCGGTCGGCAAGTCGCTCAAGGACCTCGAGCAGGCCTCGCGCTCGGCGATCGACCAGTCGCGCCAGGTCTCGATCGCGGCCGTGACCGAGATGCAGGAGACCAGCAAGATCCTACGCACCGACACGGTGGCGCTGTTCGAGCGGCTGCGCGAAGGCAACATCCTGCTTCAGGAGGTGCTGACCGGTGCGCACGACAACCTCAACTCGCTCGAGCGGGCGCTGGTGACGCGCGTCGCCGACTTCGTCTCGGCGATGAACGACGTCACCTCGCGCAACGGCGCCGCGACGCAGAACCTGGAAGACCAGCTCAACGTCTTCAACAGCAAGACCACGAAGGCGCTCCAGGACCTCGGCGAGCTGTCGACCCAATTCGACAAGCATGGCAAGGCGCTTGTCGAGGCCGCGCAGGTCGTCGAGCAGAGTAACAAGAACACCACCGCCTCGCTCGCCGAGCGCAAGCAGGCGCTGGAATCGCTCGTCACCACAATCGACCTGCGTACGGCCGATCTCGACCAGCGCCTGTCGCGCTTCACCGGCCTGCTCGATGAATCGCTGGCCGCAGCCGAAGAGCGTGCCCGCGACATCGCCCGCGTCGTCGCCGAGACCGCCGGCGCAGGCTCTGCCGCAATCACCCGCCAGTTCGAGGCGGTGCGCGCGGCGTCCGAAGAGGAGCACCGCCAGACCATCGAAGCCATGCACGACATCTACCGCCAGACCACCGACGAGGCGGATGCGATGTTCAAGCAGTCGACCGAGCGCTTCAGCAATCTGGTCGCAAGCATGAAGCAGATGGCGCTCGAGATGCACAACGAGCTCGAATCCACCCGTAACGAGCTGCGCCGCGGCGTACTCGAGATGCCGCAGGAGGCCGCCGAAAGCACCGCGCAAATGCGCAAGGTGATCGTCGACCAGATCGAGGCGCTCGCCGAGCTCAACCGCATCGTAGCCCAGCATGGCCGCGGCCTCGACGTCACCACGACGAGCCGCGGCAGCGTGCAGCGCCAGGAAGAGCCGGCGGTGCTGGCCGCAGTCGCAGGCCGCGCCACCGAGACCCGCATGCGCGACACCGGCAGCGCCTCGACGCTGCCGCCGCCGGATCTCGGCATGCCGGCTGCGCGCCGCACCGAAGCGCCGTCGGTCGCGCCTGCCGGCAATGACCAGGGCCGCGACGGCTGGCTGTCGGACCTGCTCAACCGCGCCGACACGGGTCCTGCCGCCTCGGCCGGCCGTGAGGCTCCCCGCGGCCGCGCGGCACCCGCTCCGCAGCCGCAGGCGCTGCAAGGTGGTGGCAATCCGCTGGAATCGTTGTCGCTCGACATCGGCCGGCTGATGGACCGCAACCTCGCCGCCGAGATGTGGGACCGCTACCAGCGCGGCGAGAACAAGGCCTTCACCAAGCGCCTCTACACGCCCGCCGGCCAGAAGGCCTTCGACGAGGTCGCCCGCAAGTATCGCGCCGACCGCAACTTCAAGGGGACGGTCGACCGCTACATCGCGGAGTTCGAGCGCCTGCTCGACGAAGTCGCCCGCGACGGCCGCGGCCCGCAGGAGCTGCACAGCCACCTGACCTCGGAGACGGGGCTGGTCTACACGCTGCTGGCCCACGCGGCGGGACGGCTCGGGTGAGCGGCTCGTAGCGTCACCGATTAGCGGATGAAAACGGAGGCCTCACGGCCTCCGTTTTGGTTTTGGGCGGCATCCTCGCTGTCGTGCCCCGGACGCAGCGTAGCGCCTCTTCGGCGGTGCGCTGCAGAGCCGGGGCCAATGTCGCACATCACACCGTGTTGCCTTCTGGGTCCTGGCTCTGCGCAGCAACGCTAAGGTCGTTGCAGCGCGTCCGGGACACGAGACCTGGCGCTCACAATACGATGGTGAGCGACACGCGAACGCCTCGCCAACTATCGTCTGCGCTCGCTCGCCGTCGGCTTTGGCGACTCGGGCGGCGGGGCGGGTTGCGATGAGTTGCTGGCGCCGAACAGGACGCGGGTCGGGTTGCGGTCGAAGTTGTTCACGGCGCGGCTGATGTCGCCGAGAGTGCGGCGGCCATCGCTCATCAGCGCGCCGGAGCGCTTGTCGAAATCCTCGGCCAGTTCGCGGATCGACTTCACCGCCTGGAACAGCTCGCCGCCGTCCTTGCCGCCGGCCAGCGTGTTGAGGCCGAGCATGAGATTGTCGGCCTTGAGCATCACGCCGTCGACCTTGGCCATCACGCCATCGATCTTCTCGGAGTTGCGGGCGAGCGAGTTGGTGAAGGTCTCCAAATTCTTCAGCGAGTTCTTCACCGATTCCTGATTGTGGGCGACGATCTTGTTGATGTTCTGGAGCGTGCCGCGGATCGCCTCGGTGACGTCCTGGAGCTTGTTGGGATCCGCCGTCAGCGTCGGGATGCCGTCCTGGTCGAGCGGCGGCGGGGCCGCGTCCTCGTCGCCGCCCTTGAGCGAGATGGCGGCTACACCGGTGAGGCCCTGGAATTCGAGCCCGACCAGCGTGTCCTTGCGGATCGGGGCGTTGTTCTCGATCATGGCGAGTGCGACAACCCGCCGCGGGTTGTCCAGCTTCACCGAGACCACCTCACCGACCCGAATTCCGTTGAAATTGACGCTGCCGCCGTTGCGCAAGCCCGCCGCGGGGCCCTCGAACACGACGCGCAGGGGGCTGCGCTGCTTGGTGGTGTGCAGCGACTGAAACCACAGCACGAAGCCGATCGCAGCGGCGATCACCGCCAGCGTGAACGATCCGATCAGCACGTAATTTGCGCGCGTTTCCATCAGCTACTCCGGCACCTCAGCCCATCACCGCGCGGGCGCGCTTGCCATGGAAATATTGTCTCAGCCAGGGATGCTGCGAGGCCTGCATGTCGGCGATCGACCCTGCTGCAATGATCTTACCGTTTCCTAGAACGGCGATGCGGTCACATGCTGTGTAAAGGCTATCGAGGTCGTGCGTTACCATGAAAACGGTCAGTCCCAAAGTGCGCTGGAGCGTCCTGACCAGCTCGTCGAAGTCGCCGGCGCCGATCGGATCGAGGCCCGAGGTCGGCTCGTCCAGGAAGACGAGATCCGGATCCAGCGACAGTGCACGGGCGAGTGCCACGCGCTTGATCATGCCGCCGGAGAGCTCGGACGGGAAGCGCTCGGCAACTTCCGGCCTGAGACCGACCATGGCCAGCTTGGCCATGGTGATCTCGTCCATCAGCCGCTGCGACACGCGCAAGTATTCGCGCATCGGAAACTGGATGTTCTGCCGCACCGTGAGCGAGGAGAACAGCGCGCCCTGCTGAAACAGCACGCCCCAGCGCCGCTCGACATTTCGCCGTTGCGACGTGCTGGAGGAATCGAGGTCGACGCCGAACACCTCGATGGAGCCTGCGACCTTCGGCACGAGGCCGATGATGGTGCGCGTCAGCACCGATTTGCCGGCGCCCGAGGGACCGACGAAGCCAAGGATCTCGCCGCGCTTGACGTCGAGGTTGAGGCCATCGAGCACGCGCGTTGCGCCGAACTGCACGGTGACATCGCGGACTTGGATGATGGGGTTCTGGATCTCGCCTGCCATCGTCACATCCCGATCGAGGCGAAGAAGATGGCGAAGATGCCGTCCATGACGATGACGAAGAAGATGCCCTTCACCACCGACGCGGTCGTGTGCTGTCCGAGCGATTCCGCGCTGCCCTGCACGGCAAGCCCTTCGACGCAGGCGACGATGCCGATCACCGCGGCCATCACGGGTGCCTTGACGATACCGACGATGAAATGATCGATCGAGATGGCGTCGCGCAGCCGCAACAAGAAGGCCTCCGGCTGGACACCGCCATAAAGCCAGGCGACGAGCCCGCCGCCATAGAGCGCGGCCATCGCGCCGAGGAAAGCGAGGATCGGCAGCGCAATCACGAGCGCCATCATGCGCGGCAGCACCAGCACCTCGATCGGGTCGAACCCCATGGTGCGCAGCGCGTCGATCTCCTCGCGCATCTTCATCGAGCCGAGCTCGGCGGTGTAGGCGCTGCCCGAGCGGCCGGCGACCATGATCGCGACCAGCAGCACGCCGATCTCGCGCAACACCAGCACGCCGAGCATGTCGACGACGAAGATATCGGCGCCGAACCTGCGGAAATGGAAGATGCCTTGTTGGGCGATGATGCAGCCGATCAGGAAGGTGATCAGCACGATGATCGGCACCGCGCGCCAGCAGACCTGCTCCATGTGGTGCACGGTCGAGGTCAGGCGGAACGAGCGCGGGTGGATCAGGACGCGAAAGCCCGCGGCGAGCACCGCGCCGAGCATGTCGACGAGGCCCGCCATCGTACCGGCAACGCCGGCGACCGCCCGGCCGATCTGCTCCAGCATGCCGATGATGGTGATCGTGCTGCCGTCGACCACGGGTGTCGCCCTGACCCGCCGCACCTCGTCCACCAGGCTCGAATAATTGGCGGAGAGCCCCGCGATCTGGGCCTCGACAGGTCCTTTCGTCAGGCTGCGGCGCAGCCGCTCGATCAGCCAGGCGCCGAACGTGTCGAGCTTGGCGACCTCGGAGACGTCGATGAAAATGCTTTGGGGGTTGCCGGCGAGCTGCTCGGCATCGGCCACCAGCCGCTCCAGGACCGGCGCGAAGCTCGCGGTCCAGGTCCCGGTGGCGCAGAGTGCAAGCGCATTGCCCTTGGCAACCCGTTCCAGCTTCGGATCGCCGCTCAAGATGTCCGCTCCCCTGCCGGGACGGAGGAAAACAGAAGGTTGCGCACGCGCCCTTACCTAGAGAAGGTATCCCCAACTGGCCACTATTAGTTGCTACAGGTAACCAGCAGGTTCAGATTTCGCCAGAGTTCAAAATGACTTCCAGCAAACTTGTCTCCCTGGCGGCACGAATCGAACGCTTTCCGATTGCCGGCAGCTTTACCATCAGCCGGGGGGCCAAGACCGAGGCCGTGACCGTCGTGGCGGAGGTCAGTCAGGACGGGCTGACCGGCCGCGGCGAGTGCGTGCCCTACCCCCGCTACGGCGAGACTCCGGAGGCGACGCTCGGCGCCATTCAGGCCATGCAGCAGGCCGTGGCGGGCGGGCTGACGCGGCAGGCCCTCCAGGCGGCAATGCCGCCTGGGGCGGCTCGTAACGCGCTAGATTGCGCCCTGATTGACCTCGAGGCCAAGGTGGCCGGCCTGCGCGCCTGGAACCTGCTGGGCCGCCCGGAGCCCGGCGAGCGTACGACCGCCTACACCATCTCCCTCGGCACGCCCGAGAGCATGGCCGCGGCAACCGCCAAGGCCGCACACCGGCCGCTGCTCAAGATCAAGCTGGGCGGCGAAGACGATCCGGCGCGGATCGCGGCGGTGCGCAAGGCCGCCCCCGAATCCGAGCTGATCGTCGACGCCAACGAGGGCTGGAGCGAGGCCAATCTGGAGCACAATCTTGCCGCCTGCGCCGACGTCGGCGTCACGCTCGTGGAGCAGCCGCTGCCCGCCGGCAAGGACGAGGCGCTGGCACGGATCAAGCGTCCGGTCACGGTCTGCGCCGACGAGAGCGTGCACGACCGCTCGTCGCTCGAGCCCCTGCGTGCGCGCTACGACGCCGTGAATATCAAGCTCGACAAGACCGGCGGCCTCACCGAGGCGCTGGCCATGGCCGATGCCGCGCAGTCGCTCGGCTTCGAGATCATGATCGGCTGCATGGTCGCGACCTCACTGTCGATGGCGCCTGCGATGCTGGTGACGCCGCAGGCGCGCTTCGTCGATCTCGACGGCCCGCTGCTGCTGGCGCGCGATCGCGATCACGGCCTGCGTTATGACGACAGCCTGGTTTACCCGCCGGACGCTTCGCTCTGGGGATGAGACTTGAGCCGGTGCCGCGCCGACCAGATCACCAGCGCACCGGCAGCGGCCATCGCGGCCATGACGTAATACAGGCCGTCGCCGATGCGGGCGTAGATCGCGCCTGACGCGATCGAGGTCGTTGCGCCCAATAGACCGTTGCACGCGGCGTAGTAGCCCTGTCCCCGCGCGATCTGGTGCGGCGGCACGCGCTGCACCAGGAGATTCATGGTGCCGACGATGGTCATGCCGAAGGTGAGACCGTGGCCGAGTTGCACGATCGCGAGCAGCGCCAGCGGCGGCTCGTTGGCGGTGACGATCCAGCGCACCACCGCGCTGAGCCCCCCGATCGCCATCATCGTGGACGGATGCAGCGAGAAGCGCGGCGAAAGGGCGAACACGACGATCTCCGCGATCACACCCAGCGTCCACAGGGCCGCGATCGTCAGCCCGCCGAGACCCTGGAGCTGCCAGTTGATGGCCGAGAAGGTGTAATAGGCGACGTGGCTGCCCTGGATCAGCGCCGCCGAGGCGATGATCGCCCAAAAGCCGCCATCGCGCAGCAAGGCCTTGCCGGCATGCGTCTCGGCGGTCCTGCGCCTGACCTCGTCGAGCGGCTGAAGCAGCAGGCTGGCGAGAACCGCGACTACGGTCCATGCGACGATGACCCAGATCAGATCACGCGGCGCGATGCTGTCGACGAGATAGCCGCAGGCGAGCGAGCCTGCGGCGAACGCCGCCGAGCCCCACAGCCGCAACGGCCCGTAATCGAGCCCGTAACGCGCGACACCGCGCAGCGCGTAGGCATCGGTCAGCGGCATCGTCGGCGTCCACATCATGCAGGTCAGCGCATAGATCAGGAACAGCGCCAGCGGCTGCTGCTGCAAGCCGACCGCGGTAAAGCCGATCGCCGTCACCAGCACCGATACCATCATGGCGGCGCGAATAGCCTGCCGCTTTTCGGCAAAGGCGGTCACTTGCGGCAGCGTGGTGAAGCGCGTGATCGCCGGCAGCGCGTTGATGAGGCCGATCCAGGCCGCGTCGACGCCGATCGCCTTCAGCCACACCGGGAAGAACGGCAGATGCGTGCCCGAGACCGCGAAGACGGCCGAATAGAACAGGGCGAGGCTCACGGCGAATCGCCGCTTCTTGGCTTCCGCGATGGGGATTTGTGATTCGCCTGCCATCAAACCAATTGCGATTCGGTCGATATCGTGGTGATCGTTACAGTAACGCGCGGTGATTTGCGCGACGAGATTGTCATGGCCAACGAAGCATTCGCCCTTTCGCCCATGTCTGCCCGCGCGGCCGAGCCGAACGAGCAGGATTACGACGCGATCCGCGAAGCCTTCATGGAGACCGCGCGCGGCCGCTGGTTCCTCGGCGAATATGCCAAGCGCAACCGCAATGCCGACACCCGCATGGTGCTCGATGCGGTTGCGAAGATCGAAGAAACCCTTGCGGCACAGCGACAACCCGTCGTCGAGGACCGCCTGCCCGAGGCGCTGGTCGATATCCGCCGCGCCATTCGCGAGGCCGAGACGATTGCGATCGCGGCGTTCGATCCCGCCGCGATCGAGGCGAGCCTCGCGCCGATCCCGCGCGGGGTGCGTATCATCAAGGAGATCTCCTGGCGCTGGCGCGAGATCGGCGCCGACGGGCGAATCTGCGACCTCATTGATTCGCAGCTCGCCTCGATCGAGGCGGCCTGCGGACAGATTTCGACCATCGACCCCCGCGTCGAGCTCCAGGCGGCCTTCGATCTGCTGAGGGATCGGCTCGAGCAACTCGACGGCGGCGCAACGCCCCAAGCGGCGCCTTACGAGCCGGCTCCGAGGCAGGAGGCGCCGTCGTCTGCGGCAGACCTGCCGCCTGCCGAAGTCGCACCTGGCGCGATGGCCAGCGAAGCCCCCGTGGCTTCTACGGAGGCGCCGCAGGACATCGCAGCCACTCCGGAGGTCGAAGCACCTGGCGTCACTGAGACGTCGGCCGTTGCCGAGCGGGCCATGGACACCGCAGTCGCGCCGGAGATCGTCGCCGAAAGCCAGATCGCTCCCGAAAGCGCTGCGCTCGACAATGTCGTGCCTGATGATGCCGAGCTTGAAGGCGCCTCGTTTGAAGAGCCGGCCACTGAACCGGCCGCCTTGACGGAAGCAACCGATGCGTTCGCGCTCGATGCCGCCGCGGAAGCCGAGGACGAAGCCATCCTCGAGGCCATCGCGCTGGAGATGGCCGCGCCGGATTCCGACTTCGACGAGATCATCGAGCCGGTGGAGAATGAAGCGGTCGCTCCGGAGCCGGCAGCTGCCGAGGTCGCAGCTCCCGTTGCGGCGGAGTTGCCGGAGCCGATCGCGCCAGAGCCGGTCGTCGCAGCGGTCGAGGAAGAGCCCGCAGACGCGCCGATCGCGATGGAGTCGCTCGCGCGCCTCACCGACGCCATCGCGGAAGCTGCCGCCGAAGTGATGGAGCAGCAGGCCCCGGCCATGGCGGCCACGGCAACATTCGCGGCAGCGCCAACCGCGCCGCTGCCGATGCCCTCGCCGCTGTCCGCGTCCTTGCCGGAGCCCTCGCTCGGCGCCACCATCCTCGCCAGCGGCATCTTGCAGAAGCCCCGCGCGCCGGCGAACGACCCGCTCGCGCCCATCCGCCGCATGACCCAGGCCGAGAAGATCGCGTTCTTCTCGTAAACCTCAGCACCCCACTCCCGTGTCCCGGATTAGCAGCAACGCCCTTTGCGTTGATGCGCAGAGCCGGAACCCAGAAGCCACGTTCCCCGCTGCTACATGGGCGCCGACTTCGCGATCTTGTACGATCTCGTCTGCCGATTGCGAGCAAGCGTCGCGTCAGGCTGCCACGGCCGTACTTGGAACAAGCCGCAATCAACGCGTCCACATCGGCCGAAGCGTAGGTAGCTCCGCGACAACCGTTTCGCTGTTGATGCTCTCGGCTTGCGAGGTCAGTGCACATCTTGGCGGCAGCGCAATGCCATCTCCTGGTGCGAGGAGATTAAGCTTGTGACTATCCAGATCGTGAGTGCGTTTGCGGCGTAGGACAGCAATTCGCAGACACATTCGATAAGTTGATCTGTTCCATGTCGAGCGAAACTGGGATTGCTCAATGCGCAACAGTAAACGAAGCATGTGGAACTCTGGGATTCCGTCTGGCCGTAGGGTTTTACCCATGCGCATTTTGCAATTGCATTGCTGCCCGCGGTGCACTTGCATCGAAATCGTGGAGTTGCGCGGTTGAGCGTTGAGATTGTTGTTGAGAGCGAAGGCGTCTGGAAAATGAATTGGATATCAGTGCGTGTAGAGAAAGCAGACTTAAGCAAATGTTGAGATCGCTGTTCGGTGCCGCTTCGAATGGAGGAAGCGGTGCAAGCGTTACCGCGGCTTCGCTGTGGTAATGGCTTCCGGCGGATTTGGTAACCGCCTTCTTGCAACACTTCCGCGATCAGACTTCGATCTGCTGGCGCCCGAGCTGGAGACGGTCGTCCTCGATCACAACGCGGTGCTCTCGCGAGCGGGCGAGCAGGTCGATTACGTCTTCTTTCCTCATGCCGGCGCCATCTCGCTGATGGTCGACATGGCGGATGGCCGGACGGTTGCAACCGCAGTGATCGGGCGTGATGGGGTCGTAGGCAGTCTTTCGGTGCTGGGGCCGTCGCCTTCGGCCATTACCGCCATCGTTCGGGTGGCGGGCACCGCCTCTCGGATTTCCGCGTCGCGATTTCACGCCGCTTTTGGCCGGAGCCCTGCGATCCGCCACGCAATCCAGAGCCACGTTAGAGCGATGCTCATCCAGTTTCAGCTCGGCTCGGCCTGCCATGCGCTGCATCCGGTCGAAGCCCGCATGTCGCGTTGGCTGCTTCAGTTGCGCGACTGCGTCGACCAAGACGTCCTTCCGCTCACCCAGCAGGAGCTGTCGCAAATACTCGGTGTCCGACGAACGACGGTGACGCTCTTGATGCGCAATCTGCGCGCGTCCGCTGCGATCATCTCTGATCGAAGAGGCCAGATCGAAATCGACCGGTCCCGACTGGCGGCGGCCGCCTGCGAGTGCCACGACACCATGCGGCGCGAAATCGAGGAGGTGTTCTCGATGGGGATGGGCCGATCACGCGAAACGGCCGTTTCGCGTGATCGGCGAATCCTGACCAGCGAACCCGGCGGCGCTGGGTAAGCTGCTTTCAATTGGGTCGAGACACGCCGCAACCTTGCACGATTGCCCTCCTCCTTCCGAGGAGGTCAGGAGGGCGCTGGTGAACTAAAAGCCAGTTGCCGGAGAGAGAAGGACGGAGCGTCGAACCTGATCACGTTCTCTCGGGTCGATCACTGTCCCCTGCAGGTTTGCATTGCGCCTCGATTTTCGCAAGCTCGCGCAGCACCGCCGCCACCTCGCGCAGTTCGTTGCGCGCGGGGCCCGGCTTCAGTCGTCGTGCTTCGTCAAGAAATTCTCTGGCCTGCATCAGGAAGACGGAGCGTGCATTGGTTGTTTGCGTCCCCGCCATCGTGTCCCTCCAGATTACGATCCACGAGCTGTGGGGTCGGTCAGGCCGTGTGCCACGGCTGCGGCGCTGCGCGAGCGCTCGGCTCATCCACCCAGCCTTCCTGTGCAAACCAGGCGTGATCGGCCTGACAGATCGGACAATGGGTGCGCCTGAAAAACACAATGCTGCGCAAAAAACTCTCGCGATCGGCCTTGATGCCGGTGGGGATAGCGCGGCCGCTTCGCGGGCATTTGATCATGACCATTCCCATGTGACCTCCCTTTGCACGTCAGCTTGCATTCCGAAACAAAGGCCGGCCCGTCAGATTGCGCCTCTTATTGGTGCGGCTACTTGGGGGGCATCGCGCACCTGGCCATTATTGGTCGAGCATGTGGGGGCATGTTCGTGGCGAGGCTTGTTCCGACGGGCCGGTTTCCCTGCTGAAGGACTCCTGGACGAGAGCTTTTTAGCTGGCCGGATGCAGGACCTTGGCGAAGTACTTCTTGATCGGCTCGCCGGCTTCTTTCGCAAGCTTCTCCCCAAGCCCCCACAATTCCTTGTTCTGGGCGGACGCGGTGTCGAAGGTCTTGCGCGCCTGCGCAACGGACAAGGTGAAAACATCCGGGACTGACTTACTACCCAGGGCCTGCGCGAAGAAGTCGATCGCAGACACCGTATTGGCGTTCGACATTTCGATCAGCTTGGCCGCGTAGTCGGTTGCGCCCTTGGCATTGCTCGAATACGTCTCACGCAGCGCTTCCGCCATCTCCGCCGACGCGACCTTGATCTTCTCGCAGCCTTGCTGTGCGCTGGCGACCCCCTGCTCGGCGAAACCGCCGATCGCGCTAGACAGCGGGATATTCGGGAACCCGAATAACGGAATTGCGTAACCATTCGTCCCGTTCAGTCCAACTTTCACTTCGCTTTCACTCACGGCACCATCCTCGTTCTCAAGCGGCATCATTTCCCGAGAGGTTGACTTGCCTCATGGGACTGGAGGCGAGGACATGTCCCCGCTTCATGTTCGATCAGATTCAAAGGAGCTCTTAACCCCGGCCCTGAGATGCCATCATGCGCGAAGCAAGCGGACGCTGTCGGTTCGATGTGCGACTCTCGGTGAAATTTTTCTCTCAGATGTCAAGACACGCAGTCGTCATATCTACAGGAATTGTGCTGTGCGGTGGGAGCCTCGTCAGGGGTGTGAGGCACTCCGCGCGAGCGCGCTCTGAATCGTTCCTGCGTCGGTGGCGGGCGTCGCGCCATTTCGGAGTATGCTATCGCCGCCAAAACCGGCCAGCTCTCCGACCCAGTCCAGTTGAAGCACTGTCGCCGTAATGCAAATCGCCGTGGCGAAGGAACTAGCGGCGCGCCATTCTACCCTCGGGCACGCGTCTCGCTGCGACGCGGCCCGGCCTTGGCGCGAGCCGACCTTGTCGTTAGGCGCAGGCCATCGGAGTGCGGCTCTGAGATTCGGGTCCAACTGCTCTCGCCGCCAAAGGCGAGCGGCCATCCACACGCAGCCGACTGTGACCAGTAGTCCATGCGCCATGCGGAGGGGCTGCGCGCCAAAGAATTGCGGAACGTATAAAGGACATCCCGATGGCAACGGACGCCGCTTGCCTTCGGAGAGCGACAGGAGCGCCAAAGCGCCGTTGTGGTCCCATTTTCATCGGCCGCGGTGCCCCGGCTCTGCAGCGCATCGCCGAAGGAGCGCTGCGCTGCCTCCGGGGCGCGAGAGCGCCGCGCGAGCAATCACCCGCAATTCCAGATCGGCCCGATCGGCGTCCGCGTCCAGCACGGCCCGAAACTGCCGCCATTGTAGCGGCCGCCGCCGAAGCCGGGGCGGCCGAAATAGTGCCACTCGCCGTCCCAACGGTAATACTGAGGAACCGGATCGATGTACCAGTGGCGCCGGTCGGCGCGCGACAGGCGACGCATCGCGTCCTTCTGGTTGTAAAGCGGGATGCTGTTGCTGAGCGGCTGCCGATAGCCCGGCAGAAAGCCGTAGCCTTGCCAGACCGGCTTGGGCCGCTTTTGAATTGACGCAGCCGGCGCGACGGCGGGGAGCAGCGACAGGATGACAGCAACAGATAGACACACAAGGCGAGACATGAATCGACCATAGTCGGTCGGTTGCGCGGAGGCCATTCAAATTCGGGTGCAGAGTTCTGCGCGACCTTGCGCAGAATTATTCCCTAGCTGATCACGCCCTTGCGGATCAGGAAGCAGCCATAACCTCGGCTGTCGCCCACCTTCACGACGCCGAAGCCCGCCGCCGCCGCGCGATAGAAATGCGCCCGTGAGAGTTTGCCGGGAGCAACGGAGCCGCCGGCCGCGTTCGATCTCCGCCAACACGGCGCGCTGCACCTCCGGGACTCGATCGGAATCGTCCACCGGCATCATCACGCGCACCGGATCGGGATCGAAATCGTCGAGCGGATAGAGCGTCATGATGGCGCGGACGGCCGTCTCCATGCGCATGCCAGGCAACTGGATCAGGCGCTGCGACGAGGTCGCCGCGGCAATGCGGGTTGCGGGCTGGTTGGCGTCGACGACCACGAGATCGTCGCCGTGGCCCATCGAGGCGAGCAGCCAGAGCAGGTCGGGCGTCAGGATCGGATCGATCGATTTCGGCATGTGACGGACTGTCCTCCCAAGCGATGGCAAACCACAGCAGGTTCCAAACGTGATTCAGATCACGGAGCCTACCATCGTGATCGTGATCACGGACGTCAAACTCGAACGCGGTCAGGCTCCTTCGCAACCAATCTCGCATCGAGATGAGTGCCAAAGGAGCACGCCATGTTCCGCCTAAAGCATTTCCTGATGACTGCGGGTCTCCTGGGAAGCCTGTTCGGCTTCGCCTGCGGGCCCGTTTCCGCGCAAGTCGCCCCGGTTGCACCGGCTTCCACTGCGCTGCAAGGCCCGGAGCAGCGGGTCGCGCTGGTGATCGGTAATGCGAACTACCAGAACGCGCCGCACCTTGCGAACCCCGACGATGACGCGCAATCGATGGCGCAGTTCTTGAACTCGGCCGGCTTCGAAGTGGTCGCCGCGACCGACTTGACCCAGAACGACATGCTGCGCGTCGTCCAGGACTTTTCCGCCAAGGTCGCTTCGCGCGGTCCGAACACGGTGGCGATGGTCTACTACGCCGGGCACGGCGTGCAGCTCGCCGGCGAAAACTATCTCGTTCCCGTCGACGCCAAGGTGTCGAGCCCGACCGAGCTCGTCAACAATTCGGTGCGCCTGGTCGACGTAATGTCGACGCTGGAGACGATCCCGAGCCGCATGCGCATCGTCATCCTCGATGCCTGCCGCAACAACCCCTTCCCCCAGGTCAACGACGCCGGCCGCGGCCTCGCCATCGTCGATGCGCCGAACGGCTCGATCGTCGGCTACTCGACCGCGCCGGGCGCCGAAGCGCTCGACGGCACCAACGGCCACAGCCCCTACACGCAGGCCTTCCTGAACGTCGCGCGCGAGCCCAACGTGCCGATCGAACAGCTGTTCAAGCGCGTGCGCCTGCAAGTGAACCAGACCACCAGCGGTGCGCAGATCCCGTGGGAAAGCTCGTCGCTGACCTCGGATTTCACCTTCTTCGGCGACACCGCCGTTGCCGCCAACCGCGCGCCAGTGAAAGCGCCGGTGGTGCAAATGGCCTCCAACCTGCCGAGCCGCTCGACCCGCCAGGCTTATGATTACGTCGTGTCCGAGGGCCGGCCGGAATATTATCAGGAGTTCATTCAGTTGTACCCGCACGACCCGCTTTGCGACCACGTCCGGTGGCTGCTCAACAATCTCCTGATCTCGCAGGCCTGGCACAAGGCTGTGCTCGCGAATTCGCCGGTGGGTTACAAGAGCTTCCATGACAGCTTCAGCAACAGCCCCTATGCGCAAGTCGCGCTGAAGCTGCAGGCGCAGCCGAAGGAGATCCCGTTGATGCAGGCGACCAAATTCCTGGCGCCGCAGAACATTGCCCCGACGCTCAAGATCGGCAATCTCGGTCAGCCCAAATACATGCCGCTGATGCAGCAGGGCAATGGCGGCGCGCATGTAAACGGCGACCTGCCGGTCGTGCAGAAGCCGCTCGACGGCAATGTGATCGGCAAGCTCGGCAATGGCGGCCAGATCGTCAACCTGCCGGCAGGCAACAACCAGTCGAACCAGCAGAACGGCACGCCGTCGCAGACCCCGGGCAAGATCGTCACCCTGCCTGCGCCGACCAACACCATGCCGAATGGCGGCAACGCCAACGGCAAACCCGGCAGGATCGTGAGCATGCCGGTCAATGTCGGCAAGGGCGGCCCGAACGTCGAGGCAAAGCCGGTCAACGTTCAGACCCAGAACCACCCGATCCGCATCAACAACGGCAACACCGGCATCGTGAAGCTCAACAACAATCCGGTGAACAAGGTGCAGGTCCAGAACAACGTGGCGAACAATCGTCCGCAGCTCAACACGATGCCGACCCGCATGGTCAACAGCGGCAACAACTTTCGCCAGTCGATGAACCAGGCGCCGAGCATGGGCGGTAATCGCCGGAGCTTCATGCACTGACCGCGCGGAGAAGGTGCGCGCCCTCCCCGCTTGCGCGGGAGGGCGGGGAGAGGGTGCTTCCACAGTCGAGGCCCTCGCAAGAGGAAAGAGCCCCCACCCGGCGCTTCGCGCCGACCTCCCCCGCAAGCGGGAGAGGTTGCACCGAGCAAGGGGCAAGCTGAATCCGCCAAGCCACAAATGCAAAAGGGGTAGAGCGGCAACGCTCTGCCCCTTCTTCATGTCAGCTCTTGCACATCGTCATTCCGGGATGCGCCTAGAGGCGCAAGCCCGGAATCCATTAAGCCACCAGCTCGGCGAACAGATCCGCATCGACATTGCCGCCGGAGAGCACGATCACGACGTTCTTGCCGGCGACGTCGAGACGTCCCGCCAGCAGCGCGGCAAGGCCAACGGCCCCGCCCGGCTCCACCACGAGCTTGAGCTCCCGATAGGCAAACGCCACGGCAGCACCGACTTCGGCATCCGACGCGGTGACACCGCGCGCGAGCAGCTTGCTGTTGATCGCAAACGTCATCTCGCCGGGCATCAGGGCCATCAGCGCATCGCAGATGGTGCGGCCTGCCGGCGGATGCGGCTCGCGATGACCCGCGGTCAGCGAAATGCCGTGATCGTCGAACGCCTCGGGCTCCGCGACCACGATTTCGGCCAGCGGATAGCGCGCCTTCACGGCCGTCGCGACGCCCGCGATCAGGCCGCCGCCGGAAGCCGGCGCCACCACGATGTCGGGGGCAAGGCCGAGGCCCGCCATGTCCTCGGCGATCTCGCGGCCGGCGGTACCCTGCCCCGCAATCACGAAGGGATCGTCATACGGCTTGACCAGCGTCGCACCGCGCTTCTCGGCAATGCCGCGCGAGATCGCCTCGCGGTCGTCGCGGTCGCGATCGTACAGCACGACCTCGGCGCCGTAGGATTTGGTGCGCTCGCGCTTGGACAGCGGCGCATCCGCCGGCATCACGATCGTCGCCTGCATGTCGAGGATCTTCGCCGCGGCCGCCACGCCCTGGGCGTGGTTGCCGGAGGAGAATGCGACGACGCCGCCGGCGCGCTTGTCCTGCGGGATCGAGAATACCTTGTTGAAGGCGCCACGGAACTTGAACGAGCCGGTGCGCTGGAGCATCTCCGGCTTCAGGAAGACCTTTGCGCCGACGCGCTCGTTGAGCACGGGGAAAGACAACAGCGGGGTGCGGATGGCGTAAGGCGCGATCACGCGCGCTGCGGCGTCGATGTCGGCGGGGCCGACCGGGAGGAGCTGTTCGATCATATCAGACCTTATCGCGGCCTGGGAGCCGCGAGCAAGACATCTCCCCGCGAGGATTTTTTGTCGATTAGGCCACGAAGCGCGGCGGTTCCGCCCCTTTCCGGCCGGGCAGCACCGCGCCTAGCGCCTCGATGCTGGCCAGGAAAGCCCGGGCCGAAGCCTCCCAGGTGTAATTGGCGGCGAACCAGTCCTGCCTGGAGATGTCGAGCGCGGCGAAGCAGGCGGTGCGCAGATCGTGATCGAGCGCGCCGACCGCCGCATTGCCGATCACGTCGCGGGGTCCCTTCACCGGAAAGGCCGCCACCGGCAGGCCACTTGCGAGCGCCTCCACCAGGACCAGGCCGAAAGTGTCGGTCTTGCTCGGGAACACGAAGACGTCGGCCGCAGCATAGATTTCCGCCAGCGCCTCGCCGTGCTTCTCGCCGAGGAAGATCGCATCGGGATAGGCCTCTTCGAGCGAGGCACGCGCCGGACCGTCGCCAACGATCACCTTGGTGCAGGGCAGGTCGAGGTCGAGAAAGGCCTCGAGGTTCTTCTCCACCGCGACCCGGCCGACCGAGAGGAACACCGGCGCCGGCAGACAGAGGTCGATCGCGCGGGGACGGAACAAATGGGTGTCGACGCCGCGCGGCCACAGCACGACATTGTCGAAGCCGCGCTCGGCGAGCTCGCGCGCGAGCGCAGGCGTCGCCGCCATCACGGCGCGGCTGGGCGCATGGAAGCGGCGCAGCGCGCGCCAGATCAGCGAGCCCGGCACTGGCACGCGAGCCCGGACATATTCTGGAAAGCGGGTATGGAAGCTGGTCGTGAACGGCAGCTTGCGCTGGCGGCAATAGCGGCGGACCATCAGGCCGATCGGCCCCTCCGTCGCGATGTGGATGCTGTCCGGGCGTGCTTCTTCGATCAGCTTTGCAATTCGCGCCGGGCGCGGCATGGCGAGGCGCACGTCGCGATAGCTCGGCATGGCAAAGGTGCGGAACGATTGCGGCGTCAGGAACGTGAACGCGACGCCGAGCCCCTCTGCCGCGTCGGCCAGCTTGGTCAGCGTCCGAACCACACCGTTGACTTGCGGGTGCCAGGCGTCGGTCGCGACCAGGATGCGCATCAGGCAGCTCTTGCCGCGACCTGCGGGACGGTTGCCGGCTTCTGCAAATGATCCGCCCAGGTGATGATCTCGAAACGGCCGTCGTCGTGCTCGACCAGCGCGGTGCAGCTCTCGACCCAGTCGCCGCAATTCATGTAGCGAATGCCGGCCTCGTCGCGGATCACGGCGTAATGGATGTGGCCGCAGATCACGCCGTCCGCGTCGTGACGTCGCGCGTCGGCGGCGAGCGCCTGTTCGAACGCGCCGATATAGTTGACGGCGTTCTTGACCTTCTGCTTGGCCCATTGCGACAGCGACCAATAGGGCACGCCGAACAAGCGGCGGAAGAAGTTGACGAGGCGGTTCATCTGGATCGCGAAATCGTAGGCCTTGTCACCGAGATGAGCGAGCCAGCGCGCGTTCTGCACCACGAGGTCGAAGATGTCGCCGTGAATCACGAGATAGCGCTTGCCGTCGACGCCGGTATGCACGGTGTTCTCGACCACGTCGATGCCGCCGAAATGCGTGCCGTAATAGTTGCGCAGGAACTCGTCGTGATTGCCGGGAATGTAGATGACCTTGGCGCCCTTGCGCGCCTTGCGCAGCAGCTTCTGGACGAGATCGTTATGGGATTGCGGCCAGTGCCAGCTCGATTTCAGCGCCCAGCCGTCGACGATGTCGCCGACGAGATAGATGGTGTCGGCATCGTGGTAGCGCAGGAAGTCCAGCAGAAGATCGGCTTGAGAACCGCGGGCTCCGAGATGGACGTCGGAGATGAACAACGTGCGAAAGCGCCGCTCCGGGCTCTCGTCACTCACATCGTAACTTCCCATGCGCCAGCCTGTAACAATGTCCCGTGACAGGGGGATGACCGATTGAACTTTTGAGGCACCTTCCGATACGAATCACGCCTTGCCTCGCCTGCCCTGCGAATATCAGTCGCATGCGACAATCAGGCGACATGGCGCGCAGAGCCTCGTCCAAGATCAGGTTCGCACTGGAAGCCCGGAGGGCAGGCCGCTCCCTCTCCCGCTTGAGCGAGCGGTCGTCAGTAGAACTTTTGGAAATGATGGATCGGCCCGTGGCCGTGGCCGACGCTGAAGCGGTCGGCGGCGCCAATCGCAGCGCTGATCCAGGCCTTGGCGTTGCGGACCGCCTGCTCGAGCGCCTCGCCTCTGGCGAGACCCGCCGCGACGGCCGAGGACAGCGAGCAGCCGGTACCATGGGTGTTCTCGGTGGCAAGGCGGGGCGCCGCGAGCGCGATGGCGTTGTCGGCATCGACCAGATAGTCGACGCTCTCCGCGCCCTCGCCGTGTCCTCCCTTGATCAGGACCGCGCGGCAGCCGAGCGCCAGCAGGCGGCGCCCCTGGCTTTCGATCTCGGCCTGGTTGGCCGCGACCGGTGCATCGAGCAGCGCAGCGGCCTCGGGCAGGTTCGGCGTGATCACCGAGGCCAGCGGTATCAATCTCGTGCGCAACGCCTTGACGGCGTTGGAGGCCAGCAGCCGGTCGCCGGATGTTGCCACCATCACGGGATCGAGCACCACGTGCCGGGGCGCCCAGCGCGACAGCGCGGCCGCGATCGCGTCAATGCTGGCGGCCTGGGCCACCATGCCGATTTTTACGGCGCCGACATCGAGATCGGAAAACACCGCATCGATCTGCGCGGTGACGAACTCGGCCGGCACTGCGTGAATACCCGTGACGCCGCGCGTGTTCTGCGCCGTCAACGCCGTGATGGCGGAGGCGCCATAGACGCCGAGCGCGGCAAAAGTCTTCAGGTCCGCCTGGATGCCGGCGCCCCCGCTCGAATCGGAGCCGGCGATGGTGAGCGCCACGGGCGTCGTCATCGCGGGAGACATCTGCTTGATCCGGACACCGCCATGGCCTGTCCTAGCGCGATCGTGGAACACCAGCAAGCGCGACCAGCTGCAAGCGACGCTGAGTCGCGACACCGCCGTGCTCCAGCGAAGCAAGCGGACGCGGCGTGGGCCGCAATCGTGCAGGCTTTGCAAAATGCAACCTCACCCTTCTCTTGGTATGGTCTTGCCCCTCAGCGTGCTTCGCCGATGCGTGAGACGTCAAGTGGTGGACTGTCCGCCGCCGCCAGTTGAGGGCCGCCCGGACCCGAAAGTCCATTTGGCGCGGGAGCCTTGCGCGCAAATGTCGAGATCAGGACGAGCTCGGGCTCCGGCATGATCATGGCCTTCGGATCGCGCCCAGCTTGAATCCGGGCCGCGCGCATGCGCAAGCGATCGTGCTGACCAAGCCGTATCGCAAGGTCGAGCTCGCGCAGCGGCTCAGGGATGCATTCGCCGCGGCGGCCGTCACCTGCTGAGCGCCGGACCGACATCTGGCGGCAGGCAAGTTCGCTTGCTAAATCCGGCCGATTTTGGCCTATTAGCCGGCGAGATGTGCTTTCGGAGTGACCGCGATGGTTCCCTTTTTCGTCCAGATCAAATGCAAGCTCGGCCAGTCCTATGTGGTCGCCAATGCGCTCGCCGAAGCCGAGATCGCCTCCGAGATCTATTCCACGGCCGGTCAATACGACCTCCTCGTGAAGTTCTACGTCGACAAGGACACCGACATCGGCCATTTCGTCAACGAGAAGGTGCAAGTGCTGCCAGGCATCCAGGACACCCTCACCATCATCACCTTCAAGGCGTTCGGCACCGGCTAACGGGCGTCATCGATGCGGGATGAGCTTGGTTATATCGATGCGAGCCAACGGTTCACCTCTCCCGAAGGGAGAGGTCGGATTGCATCGATAGATGCGATCCGGGTGAGGGGTTACAGTCTCACGATCGAGCTAGCCTTCATCACGCACTAGCTGCCCTGCTTGCGCTTGGGCGGGGTCGGGCCGTCCACCGGCGGCAGCGATTTGACGTAGTCCGCCATGGCCGCGAGATCCGCGTCCGGCAGTTGCGAGGTGTTCTTGATCACGCGCGTCATTGCGCCGCCGACGCTGTCGCCATCGGGCAGTTCGCCAGTCTTGAGGAAATAGGCGATGTCCTTCGCGCTCCACTCGCCAAGGCGCTTCTGGGTGATGTTGGGGACCCAGCCCTCGCCTTCCGGATCGGGCCCGCCGGCAAACCGCTCGCTCGCGATGATGCCGCCAAGCGCGTTGCGCGGGCTGTGGCATTCGGCGCAATGGCCCAAACTGTTCACGAGATAGGCGCCGCGATTCCATGCCGGCGACTTCGCGCCGTCGGCGACGAACGGCTTGCCGTCCAGAAACAAGAATTTCCAGATGCCGACATTGCGCCGGATGTTGAAGGGAAAACTGACGTCATGGTCGCGCACCTTGCCGGCAACAGGCGGTAGCGTTTTCAGATAGGCAAAGAGGTCGAGCACATCCTCACGCTTGGCGTGCCGATAGGACGTATACGGAAACGCCGGAAAATAGTGCTGCCCGGCCGGCGAGACCCCGTGCATCACCGCGTTAACGAAATCGGCGTCGGTCCATTTGCCGACGCCGTCATTGGGATCGGGCGAAATGTTCGGCGCGTGAAACGTTCCGAACGGCGACTTGATCGCGACGCCCCCACCGAGCCTGAGACGATCAGGCTGATTCGGAACGGCATGGCAGGACGCGCAGCCGCCGGCGTTGAACATCACCTCGCCATTGGCAAGATCAGGCGCGTGCCGCGTGGTGCCCGCGGCTGCCACTACGGGCGCGCTG
This sequence comes from Bradyrhizobium sp. 179, assembly GCF_023073535.1. NCBI lineage: Bacteria > Pseudomonadati > Pseudomonadota > Alphaproteobacteria > Hyphomicrobiales > Nitrobacteraceae > Bradyrhizobium > Bradyrhizobium sp. 179. Next base: position 97,626 of record NZ_JADPJR010000059.1, read on the forward strand.
AGCCACCAATAGACGCCACCTGCGGCAAGCGCGGCAAGCAGCGCCACGAGAATTGTTCGTTGCAACATGCACGTCCATTCGTTCTTGCGGCGAACCTACGACCGATCTCCGCGCGGCTCCAGCCACGAAGAATTTAGCCCCGCCCCCGCCGGAGACGGGAATAAACTGAAACGTCGGCTGTTGGAAGTTTAGCAGCCCAAACGGGTTCAGCAGGGAGAATGTCATGAACAAGACCGTCATCGCCATGTCAGTGCTCGCGGCCGCTGCTTTTGCAGGGCCGGCCAGCGCCGAAAAGCTGAAAGCAACGCTCGACGCCAAGTCCGAGGTGCCGGCAACGACCAGCAGCGGCACCGGAACGGCCGATCTGGACTACGATGCGGCCAGCAAGAAATTGTCCTGGACTGTCACCTATTCCGGGCTCTCTGGCCCTGCCACAGCCGCTCATTTTCATGGCCCGGCCGAAGCGGGCAAGAACGCCGGCGTTGCGGTCGCGATCCCGAATGCGACATCGAACCCGGTCAAGGGCGAAGCGACGCTCACCGAGGCGCAGGCCGCCGATCTGCTCGGCGGCAAGTATTACATCAACATCCACACCGCGGCGAACCCGGGCGGCGAGATCCGCGGCCAAGTGACAAAGTAAGCGCAAACGCTGCGTCGTCGCGGAAGGGCCGGGCGCAGGAGGGGCGCCCGGCCTGTTCGATTCTCGCCACGCTCAAGCCGCGTTCAGTGCCTGCGTGAGATCTGCGATCAGGTCCGACGGATGTTCGATGCCGATCGACAGCCGGATCGTGGAATCGAGGACACCGATTTTCCGGCGGATGTCGGCGGGAACGCCGGAATGGGTCATCGTCGCGGGCAGGCTGGCAAGCGATTCCGTTCCGCCGAGGCTCACCGCGAGCTTGAAGATCTGGAGCGCGTCGAGAAATTTGACCGCCGCGTCCTTGCCGCCGACGATGTCGAACGAGAACGTGGAGCCGGCCCCCGAGCACTGCTGCGAGAACACGCGTCCGGCCGGCGATGTATCCTCGTGGTGACCGAGATAATGGACCTTCGCCACCTTGGCGTGATCGCGCAAAAAGTCGGCCACGAGGCGCGCATTCGCATCGGCCTTCTCCATGCGCAGGCTCAGCGTCTCCAGCGACCGGTTGATCATCCAGCAGGAATGCGGATCGAGCTGGGTGCCGATGGCGCCGCGCAGCGCCTTGATGCCCTTCATGATTGCTTTGGAGCCGAGCGCGGCGCCCGCGATCAGGTCGGAATGACCGCCGACATATTTCGTGAGCGAGTACAAGGAAATGTCCGCACCATGCTCGATCGGCCGCTGAAACACCGGTCCGAGCAGCGTGTTGTCGCAGGCGATGATCGGTGTGTGGCCCTGGCTTTTCCCTATGGCCTCGGCGACACGGCGCATCATCGCAATGTCGACCAGCCCGTTGGTCGGATTGGCGGGAGTTTCGATCAGAATCATCGACACCCGGCCCTTGCGCATGGCCTCCGCCGAGGCCTCGCTGACCGCAGCTTCGTCAACGCCATCGGCGAAGCCGACGGCGCCGATCGACAGACGCGCAAGCGTATTCGTCAGCAGGGTTTCCGTCCCACCATAGAGCGGCTGCGAGTGCAGAATGACGTCGCCTGGGCGGACGAAGGCAAGGATCGTCGTCGCGATCGCCGCCATGCCGGATGAGAACAGGGCGCAGCTCTCGGTGCGTTCGTAGATCGAGAGCCGGTCCTCGACGATCTCGCTGTTGGGATGATTGAAGCGCGAATAGACCAGGCCCGCGCCCATCCCTTCCGGCGGCTCGCGCCGGCCGGCGACGAAATCGAAGAAGTCCTGGCCGTCATCGGCCGTCTTGAAGACGAAGGTCGAGGTCAGGAACACCGGCGGCTTGATGGCGCCTTCCGACAGTTGCGGATCATAGCCATAGGTCAGCATCAAGGTTTCCGGATGCAGCATATGGTTGCCGATGTGCGTCTTCGACGGGAACGGTTTTGCCATGGCCTGTCTCGCTGTTGCTTCAGTTCCTCGCCGGGCGTTGGAACCCTGATGTCATGAGGCAGTCAGGCGCGAGATGCGCCAGCATGCAACAGCTCACATCAATGCCGCCGCGGCTGGAGCAAAGATAACCGCTCTCGCGGCGATCCGTCAGGCCTTGCGGACGGGATTTCGCGCTGGGCCGTGCGCCAACGCAAAAAAGGCGGCTGCTTGCCAACCGCCCTTTTCCCGTACCCCGGATGATGTTGGCGTCAGCCGTTCTTCACGCGGTAGGTCTCGTGGCAGCCGCCGCATTCCTTGCCGATTGCAGGCATCGTCGCCTTGAGCGAGTCGAGGTCCTTGATCTTGGCCTTGGCCTCGCCGACGAGCTTGGCAAAGCTCGCGACCTTGGCGTCGAAGCCGGCCTTGTCCTCCCAGACCTTCGGCGAGATGCTGTAGTCTCCGTCGAGCTTCACACCCTTGGCGCTAGCCGGAAACAGGTTCGGCAGCTTCTTGGCGGTATCCTCGAACTGCGCCAGCGCGCTGTTCACCGTAGCCTGATCATAGGGCTTCTCGCCCTTGACCATCGCCGACATCGCGCCGGCGTTCTTGCCGTTGGCTTTCATGAGGGTTTGGACTTCCTTGGCGGAGTCCTGCTGCGCCCAAACCGCGCCCATACCGAACAGGAACGCGCCCCCGACAACCAACACTCGCTTCATTCGCAAAGTCCTTTTTCCATGATGCAGGATCGTGCCGACCCTCCTGAGGCCAACACCGCTCGGCAGGGTTCATTCCATCGCGTGAATCACAGGCTGTGGCGCCGGTGGTGCTCGTTAATCGCGATCCACACCCGCTCGGGCGTTGCCGGCATGTCGATATGGTCGATCTTGTATTCGCGCCAGAGCGCATCGACGATGGCGTTGACGACGGCCGGACAAGAGCCGATCGCGCCGGCCTCGCCGGCCCCCTTGACGCCCAGCGGGTTGGTCTTGCAGGGGACGTTGTTGGTCTCGAACACGAAGGCTGGCCCGTCCGCCGCGCGCGGCACCGCGTAGTCCATGAAGGTCGCGGTGATGAGCTGGCCGTCGCCCGCGCCATAGACCACCTGCTCCATCAAGGCCTGGCCGATGCCCTGCATGGCGCCGCCATGCACCTGCCCCGCCAAGAGCAGCGGATTGAGCGTCTTGCCGAAATCGTCGACGATCACATAATTGACGATTCTGATGATGCCGGTGGCCGGATCGATCTCGACCTCCGCCAGATGCGTGCCGTTGGGATAGGTGCCGTCCGCGCTGGCGAAGGTCGCGCTGCCGTTCAGCTTCGACGGATCGGCGCCGGGCCGCTTGGCGAGGTCGGCGAAGGAGATCGAGCGGTCGGTGCCGGCGATCCGGATCACGCCGTCGGTAATCTCGAGATCGCCCGCGCTCGCTTCCAGCGCCTGCGCTGCGAACTCCTTCAGCTTCTTGCCCAGCTCGCCCGCAGCACGCTCCACGCAAACGCCGCCGGTGGGTATCGAGGCTGAACCGCCGGTGCCGAGACCTGTCGCGATCTCGTCGGTGTCGCCCTGACGGATGTGCACACGCTCCGGCGGCAGGCCGAACTGTTCGGCGACGATCTGCGCATAGGCCGTCTGATGGCCCTGCCCGCTCGATTGCGTGCCGATCAGGACGGTGACGTCGCCATTGGGATCGAGACGGACATTGGCGGTCTCCTCGCCCATCACGCCACAGATCTCGACATAGCTGGCAAGGCCGATGCCGCGGATCAGCCCCTGCTTCTTGGCCGCCTTGGCGCGCTTTCCGAACTCCTTCCATTCCGCGATCTCCATCGCGCGCTTGAGATGCGCGGCGAAGTCGCCGGAATCGTAGATCTTGCCGGTCGCGGTCTTGTAGGGCAGCGCTTTCGGTGGGATGAAATTCTTGCGGCGGACGGCGTCCGGCGTCATGTCAAGCTTTCGCGCGCAGGCGTCGACGAGACGTTCGATGACATAGGCCGCCTCCGGCCGCCCGGCGCCGCGATAGGCATCGACCGGTACACTGTGGGTGAAGATGGTGCGCACCCGGCAGTGGAAGGCCTGGATGTCGTAGAGGCCAGGCAGCATGCCGGCGCCGCCATGCGGGATGTAGGGCCCGAAGGTCGACAGATACGCGCCCATGTCGCCCATCAGGTCGCAATCCATTGCGAGGAACTTGCCGTCTTCGGCCAGCGCCATCTTCGCGGTGGTGACGTTGTCGCGGCCCTGCGCGTCGCCCATGAAATGCTCGGTGCGGTCGGCCGCCCACTTCACCGCCTTCTTCAGCTGTCGCGCGGCGACTGCCATCAGGGCGTATTCCCGATAGGGAAACAGTTTTGTGCCGAAGCCGCCGCCGACGTCGGGGCAGATCACCCGCATCTTATCGGTGGGGATATTGAGCACGTTCTGGCAGAGGATGTCGCGCAGGCGATGGCTGCCCTGGCTGCCGACGGTGAGCGTCAGATGGTCGCGCTTGGCGTCGTATTCGCACACGGCCGCGCGCGTCTCCATGAAGCTCGCGACCACGCGCGGATTGACGATGGAGATTTCGGCGACTGCATGCGCCTTGGCGAAGGCGGCTTCGGTCGCTTTCTTGTCGCCGATCGAAACGTCGAACAGCACGTTGCCGGGCTTGTCCGGCCAAACCTGTGGGGCTCCGGGCTTCACGGCGTTCACGACACCGGTCACCGCCGGCAGCGGGCTCCATTTGACTTCGATCGCCTCGATCGCGTCGCGGGCCTGGTCGATGGTCTCGGCGACGACGAAGGCGACGGCATCGCCGACATGGCGCACCTCATCCTTGGCCAGGATCGGGTAAGGCGGGCCGGTGAAGGGATCGGTCTCGAGGTTGAACAGGCAGGGCAGATTGCCGAGATCTGCAACGTCATCTGCGGTCAGGATCAGCGCGACACCCGGCAAGCCGCGGGCGCGGCTCACGTCGATCGTGTATTTGGCATGCGCATGCGGCGAGCGCAGCATCAAGCAGCGGAGCGCGGCCTGCGGCGCGTAATCGTCGGTGTAGCGGCCCTTGCCGCGGATGAGTGCGTCATCCTCCTTGCGCAGCACGCTTTGGCCAACGCCGAACTTGATGGGAGCCGCCATTTTCTTTCCCGTTCTCATGGTTGTTTTGAGGGCATATTGCCGTGGAAAAACCGGCAAGGCAAACGGGTTTGGGCATGCAGGGTCCGCCAAACTCGTTCGCCGCCCTCACCTGTCAGAGCGGGATGGGCGCAAAGGTCGCAGCCCGGTCATTTTCCTGCGAAGATCGGTCCGGTTATTGGCATGATAGTTGCCGAACCAACCCCGCGGCGCACTCCTATGAACAAGCAGCCGTGCTGACCGCCGCTTGCTCGCAAATCGCATGTCTGCTTCTGACGCCGGTCAGTCACATCACACCACGGCTCCATAGATGCGTCGTGCTATCTCTCAGCCTATCGATAGCTCGTTGAGATGTGATGTAGTCGATCTCGCCACGCGTCAAGCCGATATCCATCAGCTCCCTATCACTCAGGTTCTGCAATTTGACTCGCGAGCCCTGGCGCCAGCGACGCTCCTGAAACGCACGCCAATATCGCTTGAGCAAGCCCGGGACGATTCGCGTCGATGCGGTCGTCGGTCCAGCAGCATACTGACCCGACAAAGCGTCGTCCGGCGCTGCAATGGACGCGTTGAAGTGCGCTGCCGCCAAAGCCTCGTCCATTGCCTCCTTCGCTAACACGATAGGCAAGTCGAGGCGGAGCGCCGCGCCATCGCGCTCAGTCCCGCATGGAATGTTCGTCAGTTGGGGTGGCATCGGATGCTCCTGCTGTTGAGCCGGCAGGGAGCGTGGCCACAAAAGAGGCCCCGTCCGATGCCGGCGGGGCCTGGTGGAAATACGTCGTGGTCGATTCCTAGCGCACGACTCCTTCCACGGCCCGGCCGAAGCGGGTCATGTGGTTGAAGGTGACTTTGCGCGACGATTTGATCATGAGGTTCCAATAGCACGACAATCGTGCAAAATCAAGAGATGTGCGGAAGTTGATTGCAGCCTGAGGGCGAGCACAGCTCTAGCCATGCACGTCGGCCGCAGGCCGCGAAAAGCACCGCTCGCCCATCACGGCAGAATCGCCCCAGGCAGCGCCGGGCCTGCGGCATGACCGACGCCCTATGTCCGCTCGATAAGGTCCCAACGATTGCCGTAAAGGTCCTCAAACACCGCGACCATTCCATAAGGCTCACGGCGCGGCTCTTCGAGAAACTTCACGCCTCGCACTCGAAATGCTGCGTAATCGCGATCAAAATCGTCGGTCGCCAGGAACAGCAAGACGCGGCCGCCGCTCTGGTTGCCGATGGCCTGTGCCTGGGCCGGGTTCGCGGCCTTTGCCAGCAGAATGCCGCTCTCGGTGCTGCCAGGCGGCGCGACGACGACCCAGCGCTTATCTTCGTCGAGACGCGTGTCTTCCCGAAGCTCAAATCCGAGCTTGTTGACAAAGAATGCAATCGCCTCGTTATAGTCTCGTACGACCACCGCGGTAAGGCTCAGATGTAGTCGCATGCAGAGCTACCAATTTGTTTCCACCTACGAACAACTGGTCGGAGCCACTATAGCTGGTTCAATCCTCAGTTGAGAACAGGGCCCTAACCGCGCACCAGCGAGACCAGCCAGCTGCGGCCGAACAGGACCAGGATCGCGAGCGCGTAGACGATGGTGCCGCCGACCGCGAGCAGGAGCAGCATCGCCTCGTCCCGGAAGTGCATCGCGCCCAGCCAAGAGCCGCTGAAGCGCGCAATCAGCCAGAAGGCGGCGGCAAGGATGATCCCGATTAGCAGGAATTTGCCGAGCGACATCAGCCAGGCGCGGTCCAGCACGAGAAAGCCTCGTCGCACGGCGAAGAACAGCACCAGCAGGAGATTGGTCCAGACGCCGATAGCGGTGGCGAGCGCAAGGCCGATTTGCGCGAGCGATCCCATCAGGGCAACCTTCAGGGCGACATTGACCGCGATGCCGGTCAGCGAGGCCCGGACCGGCGTTGCCGTATCCTTGCGCGCATAGAAGGTCGCGACCGCGCTGCGGATCAGCACGAAGGGGATCAGGCCGATCGCGTAGGCGGCGAGCGTTGCACCTGCCGCGGCCGCATCGGCCTTCGAGAACGCCCCGCGGGCGAACAGCGCGCGCATGATCGCATCAGGCACGGTGATGAAGGCCGCGACGAACGGCACCGAGAACAGCAGCGTGAAGTCGAAGGCCCGGCGTTGCGCCTTCATCGCACCTTCGTGGTCGCTGGCGGTGATCCGCCGCGACATCTCTGGCAACAGCACCGTGCCGATGGCGATGCCGATCACACCGATCGGCAGCTGGTTGAGGCGGTCGGCGTAATAGAGCGCCGACAGCGCGCCTGCGGGCAGGAACGTCGCGATGATGGTGTCGGCGAACAGCGCGACTTGCGTGCCCATCGAGCCCAGAGTCGCTGGTCCCAGCGCTTTGAAGAAGCCACGGACGTCTTCATCGAGCCTGAGCGGTGCGAAGCGCGGCAGGCCGCCGTGGCGAGCCAGATCGCCGGCGAGCAGGACATATTGCAGGAAGCCGGAGATCAGCACGCCCCAGGCCGCCGCGTGCCCTGCGGTCGGAAACCAGGCGGCGACCGCCAGCGTCATCATCATCGAGATGTTGAGAAAGATCGACGCCGCCGCGGCGCTGGCAAAGCGCTGCATCACGTTGAGCATGCCGCCATAGAGCGTCACCAGCGTGATCAGCAGGAGATAGGGAAAGGTGATCCGGGTCAGCTCGATCGCGAGCTTGCGCTGCTCGGCATCCTCGGAAAAGCCCGGTGCAAGTATGCTCATGGCTTGCGGCATGAACAGCCAGGCGACGATCAGCAGCCCGATTTGCGAGGCCAGCAGCAGCGTGAAGATGCGGTCGGCAAACAGTCGCGCCGCCCCCTCCCCGCGCTCGCCGTGAACGTGGGCATAAGCCGGCACCCAGGCCGCATTGAAGGCGCCCTCGGCGAAGATCGCGCGGAAATGATTGGGCAGCCGCAGCGCCACGAAGAAGGCGTCGGCCACCGGGCCGGCGCCGAGAATCGCCGCGAGCATGATGTCGCGGGCAAATCCCGTCACCCGCGAGAGCAGCGTGTAACCACCAACCGTGAAGATGCGTCCGAGCATGCGGACTGTTTTAGAGCATGGCGAGATCAGGTCTAGGTGCAAACCGCAGCGAAGGTGTGCTCCCTCCCCCGCTTGCGGGCGAGGGTTGGGGAGAGGGTGGATCGACGACGAAGACTCCCCCAGAGGAGAGAACCCTCACCCGCGCCTTCGGCGCGACCTCTCCCTCAAGCGGGAGAGGTGGAAAGCTCAGCCCGCCAGCGCGCCGCGCACGGCGGCGATGACCCGCTCCTGGTCCGCTTCAGTCAAATAAGCGTGCATCGGCAGGCTGATGACGTCCTGCGACAGGCTCTCGCAGCCGGGCAGGCCGCCTTCTGCGACCGGGTAGTGCCTGTAGGCGGTCTGCTGATGCATCGACTTGCCGTAATAGATCGCGGTCGGCACGCCCTGGGCCTTCAGCGCGGCGGCAAAACCGTCGCGGTCGGTGCCTTCAGGCAGGCGGACGGTGTACTGCGCCCACACCGATGTGTTGCCGGGGCTAAGACGCGGCACGGTGACGACATTGGACAGGCCACGCGCGTAACGTTCCGCAACCCTGTTGCGGGCGGCGACCTCGTCGTCGAAAATCTTCAGCTTTTCGATCAGGATCGCGGCCTGCATGGTGTCGAGCCGGCCGGTCAGGCCGAGGCGGACGTTGTCGTATTTGTCGACGCCCTGCCCGTGCACGCGGATGCTGCGCAGCGTCGCGGCAAGCTCGTCGTCATCGGTGAAGATCGCGCCGCCGTCGCCGAAGCAGCCGAGCGGTTTGGCCGGAAAGAAGCTGGTCGCGGTGGCGAGCGCGAGCGTGCCGAGCTTGCGGCCTTTGTAGCTCGCGCCGAACGCTTGCGCGGCATCGTCGAGCACGAACAGCCCTTCGTCCCTGGCGATTTCGGCGATGGAATCGTGATCGGCAGGCTGACCGAACAGGTCGACCGGAATGACCGCGACGGGCTTCAGCCCCGCCTTGCGGGCAGTCACGATGCCGCGCTTCAGCGATTCCGGGCTCATGTTGAAGGTCGCCTCGTCCACGTCGACATACACCGGCGTCGCGCCGGTCCGCGCCACTGGCGACGCTGTCGCGATGAAGGTGAAGGACGGACACAGCACGGCATCGCCGGGCCCGACATTCTTCGCCATCATGACCATCAGGATCGCGTCGGTCCCGCTGGCGCAGCCGATCACGTGCTTGGCGCCGCAATAGACCGCAAGCTGCCTCTCGAGCTCGAAGACCTCAGGGCCGTTGACGAACTGGCAATGGTCGAGAACCCGCTTCACGGCGGCATCGAGCGAGGCGCCGAGCCGGCGGCGCTGCGCGCCGACATCGATGAAGGGAATGGGATCGGAACGCAGATGCTGGTTCATGGCGCTTTGCTGGTTTTCTCGCGAAGTTGAGAAGTCGACATGGATAAAGAATTAGCCGGCGACGCGGCGCGGGGCCTTGCGCGCAGGCGCCGTGGCCGCGGGCCGCGCTGGCGTCTCCAGGCACCGCGTCGCGATCTCGAGGCTGGCGACGCCTTCGTCGCCGGTCACCGCCGGCGTCTCGCCGTTAGCCACTGCCTTCAAGAACGCGATCAGCTCGGCGCGCAGCGGCTCGTCATGGCCGACCGGCAGATGCCGCATCGAATAGCTGCCGTCAGGCTTGAAGCCGAAGCATTCGGTGACCTGGCGCGTCAACAGATCGCCCATCACGTATTTGCCGCGCGTCGCAACCGTGACGCTGCGCGCCTTGAACGGCGTCAGCCAGTTGGTGTTGATGTGGGCGAGCACGCCGCTCTCGGTGCGGAACTGCAACAGCGCAATGTCCTCGCGCTCGGCGACCGCGCTCGACAGCTGCGGCTGCACCTCAACGATGTCGGACTCGGTGAACCAGCGGATCAAATCGATGTCGTGCACGGCGAGGTCGATGACGACACCGACATTGGACATGCGCGGCGGGAACGGGCCGACGCGGGTAATCGCGATCGACAGGATGTCCTCGCCCGCGATCGCCTGCTTGACCGCGGCAACCGCCGGATTGAAGCGCTCGACATGACCGATCATCAGCGTGACGCCGGCCTTTTGCGCAGCGGCGACGATCTCACGGCCCTCTTCGACCGTCGATGCGATCGGCTTCTCGACAAGCACGTGGATGTTCTTGGCGATGCAGGCGAGCGCGATCTCGTGATGCAGATGGGTCGGCGCCGCGATGGTGACGGCATCGGGGCCTTCGGCGAGGAGCTGGTCGAGCGTCTCGAAGCCCGGGCAGCTCGCAAGCTCGATGGTGCGCGTCCGGTGCACCGGCGAAGGATCGACGATGCCGACCAGACTGACGCCGGGAAGGCCGCTAAGCACGCGCGCGTGGTTACTGCCCATCACGCCTGCGCCAATGACGCCGACACGCAGGCCGGCCTTTGCCGGTGCAGACCCTTTGGAACTCATTTGATAGAACCCCGATTCAACCCAAATCCCCGGCGCCGCTTCTAGCACGGGCGCCACATTTGTGGCGAACGCCGCGCTAGCCAGCCGGACACGATTTGATTCAAAAAATTACACGTTCCCCCGGTCTTGAACCGGAGCAGATACCGCTCTTTCGACCCGGGCCGCGCGATTCGGAGCTTGGTGGTTACGACCTTTGATAGTCGTCTTCAATCCGGATGATGTCGTCTTCCCCGAGATAGCTTCCGGTCTGGACCTCGATCAGCTCCAGCATGATTTTACCGGGGTTCTCCATCCGGTGAACGGCGCCCATCGGAATGTAGATCGACTCGTTCTCGTGCACCGCTTTCACGGTGTCGTTGACCGTCACCTGTGCCGTGCCCCGCACCACGATCCAGTGCTCGGCACGATGGTGATGCTTCTGCAGCGACAGGCGGCCGCCCGGCTTCACCACGATGCGCTTGACCTGGTGGCGCGCGCCGTTGTCGACGGACTGGTAGCTGCCCCAGGGCCGGTGCACCTTGAGATGCTCCTCGGTGACCTTCGGCGCGACCGCCTTCAGCTTGGCCACCAGACGCTTCAAGCCGTTGGCGTCCTTCTGCCGCGAGACCAGCACCGCGTCCGCAGTCGCGACCACCACGAGATCGTCGACGCCTTCGAGCGCGACCAGCGCGGAATCCGTCGTGACGTTGCAGTTGCGGGAATCTTCAAACACCGCGGTGCCGTGCGCGGCGTTGCCTTGCGCGTCCTTCTCCGACAGCTCCCACACCGCGAGCCAGGAGCCGACATCGGACCAGCCGCAGGACACCGGCACGACTGCTGCACGCGAGGTCTTTTCCATCACCGCATAGTCGATAGAGATCGCCTTCGCCGCGCCGAAGGCCTCGGGCTCCAGCGTCACGAAGCCGAGATCGCGGCCGGCATTGGTGACGGCGCTCGTAACCGTCTCGATGCTCGCCGCATCGACCCCGCGATATTCGTCGAGCAGCACGCCGGCCGGGAACATGAAGTTGCCGCTGTTCCAGAGATAGCCGGAATTGACGTAGTCCGATGCCTTCACCGCATCCGGCTTCTCGACGAAGCGCGCAACCGCATGCACCTCGCCTGATATCACCTCGCCCGGGTTGATATAGCCGTATTCGGTCGCCGGCCGCTCCGGCTTGACGCCGAACGTGACGATACGTCCGACATTCGCAGCCGCAAGGCCTTCGTGGCAGGCGGCGACGAAAGCAGCATTGTCCCGCACCACGTGGTCGGCGGCGAGCGCGAGCACGATCGCCTCGTTAGCGCGGTTCTGCGCGAACACCGCACCCGCAGCGATCGCAGGTCCGGAATCGCGCCGCATCGGCTCGAGGATCACGTCGGCCTCGATCCCGATCTCGGTGAGCTGCTCCAGCACCATGAAGCGATAGGCTGCATTGGTGATGACGATCGGCCGGTCGAACAGCGAGGGATCGGAGACGCGCAGCAGCGTGTCCTGGAAGGTCGAGCGGGCGCCAAACAGCGGCAGGAATTGCTTGGGCCGCACCTCGCGCGAAGCTGGCCACAGCCGCGTGCCGGCGCCGCCGCACATGATCAGGGGGATTATGCGTTTGTCCATCGTCATCTCAAACCTTGAAATAGTCCCGATACCAGGTGACAAAGTTACGGACCCCATGCTCGATCGGCGTTGACGGCGCAAAGCCGGTGTCGCGCATCAGATCCTCGACATCCGCGAACGTTTCCAGCACATCTCCCGGCTGCATCGGCAGCAATTCTTTGATCGCCGTCCGGCCCAGCTCCCGCTCCAGAAGACCGACGACGTGCATCAGTTCCTCCGGATGGTGATTGCCGACATTGTAGAGCTTTGACGGCGCATTTGCGGCAGCCGGATCGTCCGCAGGCACGAGATCGATCAGCCTGGATACTACACGGCTCACATCATCAATATAGGTGAAGTCGCGGCGCATCCTGCCATGGTTAAAGAGCCGGATCGGCCTGCCCGCCATGATGGCATCTACAAAGAGAAACATGGCCATATCAGGCCGTCCCCACGGCCCGTAGATCGTAAAGAAGCGCAGGCCCGTGACCGGCAGCCGGTAGAGATGGCTGTAGGACTGCGCCATCACTTCATTCGCCTTCTTGGTCGCGGCGTAGAAGCTCACGGGGTGGTCAGTGCGGTCCTGCACGGCGAATGGCATTTTTGTGTTGGCGCCATAAACGGAGGATGACGATGCGTAGACGAGGTGACGACAGCCATTGTTGCGGCAGCCTTCGAGCACGTTGAGAAAGCCCTGCAGATTGGAATCGGCGTAGGCATGCGGCTGCTCGATCGAGTAGCGCACGCCGGCCTGGGCCGCGAGATGCACCACCTTGGCAAATTGATGTCGCGCAAACAGCGCCGCGATCGTGTCACGATCGGCGAGGTCGGCCTCGACGAAGGAGAAACCGGGCTCCTTCTTGAGCAGTGCAAGGCGCGCTCGCTTCAGCGCCGGATCGTAATAGCTGTTGAGATTGTCGAGCCCGACGACGGACCGGCCTTCGGCCAAGAGCTGGCGGGCAACGTGAAAGCCGATGAAGCCGGCAGCGCCCGTGACCAAAATCGCCTGATCCGTCATTCTGTTCCCCAGGGATCCCTTGCCCACAGAGCCTGTTTAGCCGCCGCATCGTGGAGGTCGCAATAGGCCTGCCGCTCCTCATGCAGGCCTTTCAAACGCCGCTGCACAGCGTCTTACATCGGCTATTGCAAGATCGGCGCCAAAACCATACCAAAGCGGCCGAATTCGGCGCCTCGCGTCGGGTTGCCTCCAATCTTCGCAAACCTGTTCATGCGGGC